>NZ_JAMYSY010000003.1:0-285627 GCF_040322175.1 Mesorhizobium sp. M0185
TCATGTTGACGAGATAAGCCACGACATCGCCGTCGATCTCCTTCGGATTGACGAAATGCGTCATGCCGAATTTCTCGCCCCAGGCTCGTCTGTCGTTGTTCAGGTCGACGCCGATGATCATGTCGGCGCCGGCAAGGCGCAGGCCCTGGATGACGTTGAGGCCGATGCCGCCGAGGCCGAACACGATCGCCGTCGCGCCTTGCTCGACCTTGGCCGTGTTGATCACCGCACCGATGCCGGTGGTGACGCCGCAGCCGATGTAGCAGATCTTGTCGAACGGGGCGTCGGCATTGACCTTGGCCACCGCGATCTCGGGCAGCACGGTGAAGTTGGAGAAGGTCGAGCAGCCCATGTAGTGGAACAGCTTGTCCTTGCCGATCGAGAAGCGCGAGGTGCCGTCCGGCATCAAGCCCTGTCCCTGCGTGGCGCGGATGGCGGTGCACAGATTGGTCTTGCGCGACAGGCAGGACGGGCACTGCCGGCATTCCGGCGTGTAGAGCGGGATGACATGGTCGCCCTTCCTGACCGAGGAGACGCCCTTGCCGACGTCGACGACGATGCCGGCGCCCTCATGGCCAAGGATCGCCGGAAACAGGCCTTCCGGGTCGGCGCCCGACAGCGTGAACTCGTCGGTGTGGCAGATGCCGGTTGCCTTGATCTCGACCAGCACCTCGCCATCACGCGGACCGTCGAGGTCGACCTCCATGATCTGCAGCGGCTTTCCGGCGGCGACGGCGACAGCGGCGCGCGTTTTCATCAGGCAATCCTCCCAAGGCAGTCTGCAATCCAGGTTAGATTTAACTTACCATTCAGCTCTGCGCTATGCACGAAGCGACGTTCTGACCCCGGATTTTCGTCAGCGCCCGCCGATTTGCATGCGGGATAGGCTCCGACTTTGCCTTGACCGGCCCCCTGAAGCCCATAAAACGGGAAGCCCGTAAAAGAAGGGCAGCCGAGGGACGAGGCCTGCATGTTCACAAAGATCCTGGTCGCCAACCGTGGCGAGATCGCCTGCCGCGTGATCAAGACGGCGCGCAAGATGGGCATCGCCACCGTCGCGGTCCATTCCGACGCCGACCGCGACGCCGTGCATGTCGAAATGGCCGACGAGGCGGTGCATATCGGGCCTTCGCCGGCTGCGCAAAGTTATCTGGTCGCGGAAAAGATCATCGCCGCCTGCAAGGCGACAGGAGCAGAGGCCGTGCATCCCGGCTACGGTTTCCTGTCCGAGCGGGCATCCTTCTGCGAAGCGCTGGAGCAGCAAGGCATCGTCTTCATCGGCCCGAAGCCCAAGGCCATCAAGGCGATGGGCGACAAGATCGAATCGAAGAAGTTCGCCAACGCGGCCAAGTTGTCGACGGTGCCCGGCTGGCTCGGCGTCGTCGAAAGCGCCGCCCATGCCGAAAGAATAGCCGGCGAAATCGGCTATCCCGTGATGATCAAGGCTTCGGCCGGCGGCGGCGGCAAGGGCATGCGCATCGCCTGGAGCAAGGCAGAGGTGCGCGACGGCTTCGACCGGGCGCGGTCGGAGGCGAAAAGCTCGTTCGGCGATGACCGCGTCTTCATCGAAAAATTCATCGTCGATCCGCGCCATATCGAAATCCAGGTGCTCGCCGACGCGCATGGCAACACGCTCTATCTCGGCGAGCGCGAATGCTCGATCCAGCGCCGCAACCAGAAGGTCGTGGAGGAGGCGCCGTCGCCGTTCCTCGACGCCAAGACCCGCAAAGCCATGGGCGAGCAGTCGGTGGCGCTGGCCAAGGCCGTCGACTACCAGAGCGCCGGCACCGTCGAGTTCATCGTCGACAGCGACAAGAACTTCTATTTCCTGGAAATGAACACGCGGCTGCAGGTCGAGCATCCGGTGACGGAACTCGTCACCGGCATCGACCTGGTCGAGCAGATGATCCGCGTGGCAGCCGGCGAAAAGCTCGCCATCAAGCAGAGCGACGTCAAGCTGAATGGCTGGGCGGTGGAAAGCCGCCTCTATGCCGAAGATCCGTATCGCAACTTTCTGCCGTCGATCGGCAGGCTGACGAAATACCGGCCGCCGGAAGAGGGAAAATTCGGCGAAATCGTCATCCGCAACGATACCGGCGTTACCGAAGGCTCGGAAATCTCGATGTTCTACGACCCGATGGTCGCCAAGCTGTGCACCTGGGCGCCGACACGGCTGGCGGCGATCGACGCGATGTCGGAAGCGCTGGACAGTTTCGTCGTCGACGGCATCGAGCACAACATACCGTTCCTGGCGGCGCTGATGCAGCATCCGCGCTGGCGGGAAGGGCGGCTATCGACGGCGTTCATCGCCGAGGAGTATCCCGACGGCTTCGCACCCATTGTGCCGAACAGCGAAGAAAACGCGGTGCTGGCCGCGATCGCAACCGCGGTCGAACTGCTGCGCCGCGACCGGCTCGACCGGCTGGGCGGGCGGCTGGCGCCGCATTCGGGCGCCTTGAAACGCGATTGGGCGGTGAAGATCGGCCGGGATTATCTTTCGGTTGCCATCGTCGAAGGCATGATTTCCATTCCGATGGAGCTCGACCTCACAATCGACGGCGGCAAACCGCTAACGGTGGCATCCGACTGGCGGCCGGGCGATCTCATCTGGCGCGGCACGGTCGGCGGCCGCAAGGTCGCGGCGCAAGTCAGGCCGGTGCTGAACGGGTTCCGCATCGCCTGGAAAGGCATCTCGGTGACAGCCCGCGCCATGCTGCCGCGCACCGCCGAGCTCGAACGGCTGATGCCGGAAAAAGTGGCGCCGGACACCTCCAAGATGCTGCTCTGCCCGATGCCCGGCCTCGTCGTCTCGATCGCCGTTGCCGAGGGGCAGGAGGTCAAGGCCGGCGAGACGCTGGCCGTGGTCGAGGCGATGAAGATGGAAAACGTGCTGCGCGCCGAGCGCGATCTCATCGTCTCGAAGCTCAACGCCAGGCCAGGCGACAGCCTTGCCGTTGATGCGGTGATCATGGAATTCGCGTGAGGCCGAAACCCCCGCCCTCGACGCCCGTCAGAAGTTGGCGGGACAGCGCCCCCCTCTGTCCTGCCGGACATCTCCCCCTCCAGGGGGGAGATTGGCAGCCTCGGCGCCTCGCTCGCTCCTGCAACGTTGGAAATTGGCGAAAGCCGAGATGATGGCCAATCTCCCCCCTCGTGGGGGAGATGTCCGGCAGGACAGAGGGGGGCGCGAAGGAACGCGACTTTGCAATTGGTTGAGCATGCTCGCTTGAGGAGGGACAAGGCGAGGCCGTGAGGAATTCGCACTTTTTTGCCGTCACAACGTATTTTGTTCTTGCTTTGTGCCGGCAGCTATGCTAGTAATTTGGTGCTAATTGGCTCCAACGACCCGCCCGCTGTGGCGGGTTTTGTGTTTCCGACCTGAGGTTGGCGGGACAGCGCCCTCTCTGTCCTGCCGGACATCTCCCCCACGAGGGGGGAGATTGGCAGATTCGGCGGTTGCTCTAAACTTCCAAAGCTCCAATCACTACCGCTGGACTCGTGTTACCCGGTGCCGGACAATACATCTTCATCGACTGAGTCCTTGTGAGGCGGCGCGAAAAAACCATGGCGGATGAGAGACTTCCACGCGATCCCTTGCTGCGCGAGGCCTATGCAAAGGCGTCGCGGGCGGAGGCGGCGGCGCGTCGGTTCATTCATCTGCGCGTGCATTCGGCCTATTCGCTGCTCGAAGGTGCCTTGCAGCTCGGCAAGATCGTCGGCCATGCGGTGCAGGACGAATGCCCGGCAATCGCCGTCACCGACACCAACAATCTGTTCGGCGCGCTGGAATTCGCCCAGAAGGCGGTAAAGGACGGCATCCAGCCGATCATCGGCTGCCAGATCGACCTCGCCTTTTCCGGCGAGGCGAGCGACAGCCAGCGCGACCGCCGGCGGCAAGGACCGGAGATGCGGCCGGTCGTCCTGATCGCCGCAACCGAGGCCGGCTACGGCAATCTGGTCAGGCTGGTCAGCCGCGTCTACCTCGAGACACCGCCCTGCGAAGCGGTGCATCTGACGAGCGAGATGCTGCAGGGCCACACCGACGGATTGATCTGCCTTACGGGCGGGCCGCGCGGTCCGATAGGCACTGCATTGAAACAGGATCGCCGCGAACTCGCCGAGACCCGGCTCTCGGCGCTCAAGAGCCTGTTCGGCGACCGGCTCTATGTCGAGCTTGAGCGCGTGTCCGGCTATGACCGCGCCATCGAGCAGTCGTCGGTCGATCTCGCCTACCGCCACGATCTGCCGCTGGTTGCCACCAACGAGGCGTTTTTCTTCTCTCGTGAAGACTATGAGGCGCATGACGCCCTGATCGCCATCGCCGAAGGTTCCGTGGTTGCGGCCGACAATCGCCGCCGACTTTCGCCCGACCACTTCCTGAGAGGCCAGGCCGATATGGCGAGGCTGTTCGCCGACCTGCCGGAAGCAATCGACAACACCGTCGAGATCGCGCTGCGCTGCTCGTATTACCCGAAGACCCGCAATCCGATTCTGCCGCGCTTTGCCGGCCGCGATGTCGCCGACGCCGATGCTGCGGTCAAGGCGGAGGCGCAAGAGCTTGCCAGGCAGGCGCATGAAGGGCTAGAGGCGCGGCTGGCGGCGCACGGGCCGACGCCCGGCTATACCGTCGAGCAATATCGCGAAAGGCTGGATTTCGAGCTCGGCGTCATCGAGAAGATGAAATATCCGGGCTATTTCCTGATCGTTGCCGACTTCATCAAATGGGCCAAGGCACAAGGGATTCCGGTCGGCCCGGGCCGCGGATCGGGCGCCGGCTCGCTGGTCGCCTATGCCACGACCATCACCGACATCGACCCACTGCGTTTTTCGCTGCTGTTCGAGCGCTTCCTCAATCCCGACCGCGTGTCGATGCCCGACTTCGACATCGACTTCTGCCAGGACCGGCGCGAGGAAGTCATCCGCTACGTCCAGCAGAAATACGGCCGCGACCAGGTTGGCCAGATCATCACCTTCGGCACGCTGCAGGCGCGCGCGGTGCTGCGCGACGTCGGCCGCGTGCTGCAGATGCCTTACGGGCAGGTCGACAAGCTGAGCAAGATGGTGCCGTCGAACCCGGCCAATCCGGTCAAGCTCGCCGACGCCATCGCCAACGAGCCGCGCTTTGCCGAAGAGGCGGAGCGTGAGCCGATCGTGCAGACGCTGCTCGATACGGCGCAGAAACTGGAAGGTCTTTATCGGCACGCCTCGACGCACGCCGCCGGCATCGTCATCGGCGACCGGCCGCTGTCGGAGCTGGTGCCGATGTACCGCGATCCGCGCTCGGACATGCCGGTCACGCAGTTCAACATGAAATATGTCGAGCAGGCCGGGCTGGTGAAATTCGACTTCCTTGGCCTGAAGACGCTGACGGTGCTGGACAGGGCCGTCAAGCTGATCCGCCGCCGCGGGATCGAGATCGATCTTGCCCACATTCCGCTCGACGACCCCGAAACCTACGCCATGCTGTCGCGCGGCGAGGTGGTCGGCGTGTTCCAGGTGGAAAGTGCCGGCATGCGCAAGGCGCTGATCGGCATGCGGCCCGACTGTATCGAGGACATTATCGCGCTGGTCGCGCTCTACCGGCCGGGGCCGATGGAGAACATACCGACCTACAACGCCAGAAAGCACGGCGAGGAGGAGATGGCGTCGATCCACCCGAAGATCGACCATCTCGTCAAGGAGACGCAAGGCGTCATCGTCTACCAGGAACAGGTGATGCAGATCGCGCAGGAGCTCTCCGGCTATTCGCTGGGCGAAGCCGATCTGCTGCGCCGCGCCATGGGCAAGAAGATCCGCGCCGAGATGGACAAGCAGCGCGAGCGCTTTGTTTCGGGCGCGGTCGAGCGCGGCGTCGGCAAGCCGCAAGCCGACTTCATCTTCGACCTGCTGGCAAAGTTTGCCGACTACGGTTTCAACAAATCGCATGCCGCCGCCTATGCCGTCGTCTCCTACCAGACCGCCTATCTGAAGGCGCATTACCCCGTCGAATTCCTGGCGGCATCGATGACGCTCGACATGGGCAATACGGACAAGCTCGCCGATTTCCGCCAGGATGCGCTGCGCCTCGGCATCGAGGTGGTGGCGCCGTCGGTCATGACGTCGTTCCGGGATTTCGAGGTCGGCGAGAACCGCATCTTCTATTCGCTGGCCGCGCTCAAGGGCGTCGGCGATGCGGCGGTCGAGCACATCGTCGCCACGCGCGGCGAAAAACCCTTCAAGAGTCTCGCCGATTTCTGTGAAAGGGTCGATCCGAAGATCGTCGGCAAGCGCGTCTTCGAAAGCCTGATCATGGCCGGCGCGCTCGACTGCTTCGGTCATGACCGCGCGGCGATGATGGCCGGCGTCGAGCGGATGATGGGGCTGGCGTCGCTGGCGCAGCAGAATGCCGTCACCGGCCAGCATGACATCTTTGGCGCCTCGCTCGGCGCACAGTCGCAGGCGCTCAACTTGCCGGCGACCGATCCCTGGCTCGCCGCCGACCGCCTGCATCGTGAATTCCAGGTGGTCGGGTTCTATCTCTCGGCGCATCCGCTCGACGAATACAAGGCGGCGCTGCAGAAAATGCGGGTGCAGACCTGGGGCGAGTTTTCGGCCGCCGTCAAACGCGGTGCTGCCGCCGGCCGGCTCGCCGGCACGGTGACCACCAAGCAGGAGCGCAAGACGCGCACCGGCAACAAGATGGGCGTCGTGCAGTTCTCCGACACGTCCGGCCAGTATGAAGCGGTGCTGTTTTCCGAGGGGCTGGCGCAATACCGCGACTTGCTCGAACCCGGCCGCTCGGTGGTGATCACCGTTTCGGCCGAGGACAGGCCTGAAGGCGTCAATCTGCGCATCCAGACCGTGCAGTCGTTGGAGGAAGAGGCAAGCCGTATCCAGAAAGCGTTGCGCATCTTCGTCAGAAATGACGCACCGGCATCGACAATCCAATCGCAGCTTGGCCAGCGTGGCGACAGTCAGGTGAGCATCATCGTCATCAAGGAAGGCGGCGAGGGCGAGGTCGAGATCGAGTTGCCCAACCGCTACCGCGTATCGCCGCAGATCGCGTCGGCGATGCGGGCGGTGCCGGGCGTGGTCGAGGTGGAACTGGTCTAAGAGTTAGCGCACGCTTATGAAGCGGCGATCTCCGCCGGTTGCGGTGCTCTCCGCTGCAGGTTGAGCAGATTTCCCATGAGGATCAGCAGGGCGCCACCGGCGGTGAAGGCGTCGATCTGCTCGTGATAGAGCAGCCATCCGATCACCGCCGACAGCGGCACGCGCAAAAAGTCCATTGGCGAGATGACCGTCGCATCGGCATAGACAAGTGCGCGGGCCATGCAGAAATGCGACGACATGCCGGTGAAGGCGATGAGCAGGATCCACGGCCAGAGCTCAAGCGGCGGGTTGCGCCATTCGTAAAGCGCCGGGACGAGGCCAAGCAGCGACTGGATGATCAGCATCCAGAAGATGATGCGCACGACGCTGTCCGTCCGCGTCAGCGACTTGACGAGGACCACCGAGACGCCGAAGCAGACCGCGGCTCCCAGCACGATGACATGTCCCGGATTGACCGCGCCGACGCCCGGACGCACGATGATCACAACGCCGATCAGCCCGAGCACGATCGCCGCCAGCCGTGGCCGGGACAGCCTTTCGCCGAGGAAAGCGACGGCCAGCAAAGCGGTCCAGATCGGCGTCGTGAATTCGATCGAGATCAGTACCGCAAGCGGGATCAGCGTCAGGGCGTAGAGCCAGGCAGTCTGGCCGGTATAGTGGACGACGTTGCGGGCGATATGAGCCAGCGGGCGTCCGGTGCGCATCGCCGCAAAACCGCCTGACATCATGACCAGCGGCAACAGGATGAAAAAGCCGATCACCGAGCGCAGCTCGAGCACCTGGAAGACGTTTAGTTCGGCCGTCGTGGCACGGCCGGCCACCGACATCGCCAGGAACGAGGCGATCGACAGCGCCATCCAGAACGCGGCCTTGGGGATCGAGGGTGCGGGTGCCATGCGGCTATGTCGCAAGCCGGAGCGCTCATCGCAACCGCTAGCCGACGCATTCGACTGGGCCAGCCGTGCAGCGTTGCAAACAGTGATGTTGAAGCCGGAACCCGCCGCTGAGGGAAGCGTTGGTCCCTCAGTGTTTGCGTGCTGTGTTTTGGATACCAACGAGGAGCGGTCCGATGAAATCACTTGCACGATTTGTACTTGCCGGCTGCCTGACGGCCGGGGCCGGGGCCGGGACAGCGCATGCCGACGATCCGGATTTTCTTCGCTCATTCCAGGGGAATTTCGCCGGCAAAGGCATCGTCAAGGTGACCACCGATGCGCCGACGGTGAATGTCTCCTGTTATTTCAATTCCGACGCAACGTCGAGCTCGCTATCGCTCGACGGCAGCTGCCGCGGTCTTATCGTGGTAACGCGCGCCATCAGCGCCGATCTCAAATCGAGCGGGACGAAATACACCGGCACCTATGTCGGATCGCGCACCGGGCCGGCGCAATTGAGCGGCAGCCGCTCCGGCAACGCAATCAATCTCGGCATCCGTTGGGCCAAGGAGGTCAATGGCGATCGCAAGGCGCAAATGACGGTCGAGAAGAACGGCGAGAATGGCATGCGGCTGATCGTCGTCGATACCGATCCGAAAACCGGGAAGAGTGTGGTGACCACCCGGATCGATCTGCAGCGCACGTGACTGGGGCAAGTTGATATTCAGGTGAGGCCGGCCTGCGAAAGGCGGTTTCCTGCGCATCCAGTGCTCACGTACTCACAAGTGCGCTCCGCTCCGGTTCTCGGAAACCACCCTTCTCGACTCGGCCTGACCTGAATCTCAAACATGCCGGTATCATTCCTCGACCGGTTCGGGCGGATGGGCATCGCGGCCCTTGCCGAAGGTATAGCCGGTTTCCACCGCCCTGCGGCCGAACTTGCCGCGCAGCGTGTCGATGGCGCCTTCGGCCATGGCGCGCTTGCGTGACTGGACGTCGACCAGATCGGGCGGGTCCGCCCGGTCATCGTCGGAGAGATCGCTGACGCCAATGCCGAGCAGCCGGTATTTCGTGCCATCCGCTTCCTTGCGCAGCAGCTCGAGCCCGGTCTGAAAGATGCGGTCGGCCAGCCGGGTCGGATCGCCGAGCTGGCGATTGCGCGTGCGGATCTTGAAATCCTGGGTCTTCAGCTTGAGGACGACGGTGCGTCCGGCAATGCCGGATTTCTTCAGCCGGGCCGAGACTTTTTCCGACAGCGCCCTCAGCACCGAAACCAGTTCGTCGACGGAGGCGATGTCGGTATCGAAAGTGGTTTCCGCCGAGACGCTTTTCGCGTCCTGGTCGGGAACGACGCGACGGTCGTCCTCGCCGCGCGAAAGCCGGTAGAGCCGGTCGCCCATGACGCCGTAGCGGCGCATCAGATCGCCACGTTCCATGCGCTGCAACTGGCCGATGGTGCGGATGCCGTCGCGCTCGAGGGTGGCGGCAAAGGCCTTGCCGACCCCCCAGATCAGCGTCACCGGCTGCTCGGCCAGGAAGCCGATAGCCTCGGCCTCGCCGATCACCGAAAAGCCGCGCGGCTTGCGGAAGTCCGATGCCACCTTGGCCAGGAACTTGCAGTAGGAAAGACCGGCCGAAACGGTGATGCCGATCTCCTTTTCCACGCCGAGTGCGAAGCGCGCCAGCACCACCGCAGGCGGCAGGCCATGCAGGCGCTCGGTGCCGGCGAGGTCGAGAAAGGCCTCGTCGATCGAGAGCGGCTCGACCAGCGGCGTCAGCGCCTGCATCATAGCGCGCACCTCACGGCCGACGCGGACGTATTTTTCCATGTCCGGCGGCAGGACCACCGCTTCCGGACAGGCTTCGAGCGCCTTGAACATCGGCATTGCCGAGCGCACGCCGTGGATGCGGGCAATGTAGCATGCGGTGGAGACGACGCCGCGCTTGCCGCCGCCGATGATCAATGGCCGGTCCTTCAACGCCGGGTTGTCGCGCTTTTCGACCGCCGCGTAGAACGCGTCGCAATCGATATGCGCAAGGCGCAGCCGGTAGAGCTCCGGATGGCGGGCGAGCCGTGGACTGCCGCAGCGCTCGCAACGGCGTGCCTCGCTGCACTGAAAACTCAGGCAGTCGCGGCAAAAACCGTGTTCGGAATTGTTGACAGGGGCCGCCATCGCTGCGAACATAAAGAGAACAAATGCAATCGTACGTCAGGACGGATGCCACGACAAGGCGGTGGGCCGGGAGAGAGCTCATGAATACGACCATAGCGCCGCTAGTGCCCGAGCTTTGGGCGGATTTCGAAGATCTTTTCGGTAGGCAAGGCGCCTGCTACGGCTGCTGGTGCACACATTTCCGGCTGTCGCCCGCAGCACGCCGCGCGAGCAACCGGGAGCGCAACAAGGACCACATCAAGGCGCGGATCGAGGCCGGGCCGCCGCCCGGCCTGCTGGCTTTCGAGGGTGGCCAGGCGGTCGGCTGGATGCAGATCGGCCCGCGTGCCGACGTGCCCGAATGGAACAACCAGGGCAGGGGGTCGGCGCCGATCGACCCCGCCGACGCCAGCGATCTGGGCGTCTGGGCGATTTCCTGCTTCTTCATCCGCACCAAAGCACGGGGCAAGGGCCTGTCGCACCGCCTGGTCCAAGGCGGCATCGAGTTCGCCCGCGAGAACGGCGCGCGGCTGATCGAGGCCTGCCCGATCGACCTGTCGAAGGATTCGCGCTCGATCGGGCTGTTCGTCGGCTCGTCGCGGGTCTTCGAAAAGGCCGGGTTCCAGCGATTGGTCGAACGTAAGCCAGGCCGACCGCTGGTGCGGCTGGTGCTTTAGCCGGATGCGCTTTTGGCCTACAGTCGGCGTCTTGCCGCTGTAACGCTGTTTCACTAACACAAGCAATGATTTGGCCCGAGACAACGGAGAATCGACGTGAAGCGTGTATTGCCACTTGTTCTCGCCGTCGCGTTTAGCGCGCCCGCTTTCGCCCAGACCGTCGACAGCCAAGGCGCGAAGAAGCTTACCGATGATCTGGCACATTATTTCGGCAGGCAGGGTTTCGATATCGGGCTGGTGAAAATCACTGCCGACGGCGATGCGTACAAACTCGCCGTCGATTTCAAGCCGCTCGTCGCTTTGCTGTCGAAACAGGATTCCTTCAAGTTCGACGTCACGCCTTACGACATGCGGGTCAAGCCGCGCCAGGACGGGCAGTGGGACGTGTCGGCGGATACGTCGCTGACCGGATCGTTCGATTTCAAGGGGCCTCAAGGGCCGCAGCACATCGACTTTTCGGTGTCGAACAACAAGTTCACCGGTGTATATGATCCGGCCCTGGTGGCCTTCGTCAGCGCCACGGGGTCAATGGACGCTATAACGATGAAAACCCGGGAGCCGAAGCAAGAGGCCGATGTCTCTGCCGGTGCCGGCACCGCCACGCTAAATTCGACGAAATCGGCGAACGGCGGCATCGATTTCACTGTCGCGGAAAAGATCTTGAATTTTGCTGAAGTCCTCAAAATCAACGATCCCGAGCGAGGGTTGAATTTCCCGGTCACCCTCAATGCGCCGGAACTTTCGGTGCATGCAAACGGCAAGGGTGTTCGGACAAAGCCGTTGATGGATCTGCTTGCTTTTGCCGTCGCTAATGAAGACGAGGCGAAACTGAAAGTAAATCAGGCGGAACTTAAGTCACGTCTCCTTGCGGCGTTGCCTGTCTGGGAAAGAATCGACGGAACGTACGCCTTCAAGGATTTCGCAATTGAGAGCCCAGTCGGCAAGTGGGGTGCGAAGCAGTTGGATTTGGCTAGCGGCATGGATGGCGTCTCCCAGAACGGCAAAATCAACTATGGGATCAAGGCCTCCGGTCTGACGATCCCCCGGCAATTGCTGCCCGCCTGGACTGGTCCACTGGTGCCGACGGATATCGACCTTAACTTCGGCGGTGCCAATATCGATCTCGACACGATGGCGAAGAAGGCGATCGAAGCCTTTGATCTCAATAAGAATCCGCCGTTGCCGGGGGAATTCGGCAAGGCTTTGGTCGCCGATTTCAAGGCCAAGAAACCCAAAGTAATCCTCGGCCACTCGACCGTGAAGAATGGCGACGTCGAAGTCGCCATGGAAGGCGAGATGACTTTCCCGGGCGGCGAAAAGCCTGATGCGACCGTGACCGTCGCTGTGGCCGGCTACGACAAGATCGTCGATGCCCTGAAGGAAGGCGCCAAGAGCGATGAGCAGATGGCGCAGGCCTTCCCCTTTGCGCTGGCCGTCAAAGGTTTTGGCAAGACGCTGCCGGATGGCCGGCTTGAATGGGTGATCAACACCAAGGCCGATGGGTCCGTTGCGGTCAACGGCGCCATGCTGAAGGGGCCGGATGAAGTCCAGGACGACAGCGCCGGCCAGGATGACAACTCGGGCGATGATGGCGCGAATGGAACGGACAATTCGACCGGGGGCGAGGATTCGGACGGCGGCGACAATGGCGGGGCAGGACCGAAGCTGCAGCCCTGAGCGCTCGCATTAAAGCCCCAGAGCGCTCGCGATCTTCGGCGCGGCGTCGCGCCAGTCTTCGACGACTCTGACGCCGTCCGGCGGCGGCGGCAGGAAAGCGCGCAGCGAATTGTCGGCCATCAGATGGAAGAGATACGCATCGGCGACCGAGTTCTGCACCGACACAAGATTGGACGGCTGATCGTCGACGAAAGCGACCGGGCGGCCCTTGTTGCCGCGCAATTTGGCCACCGCCGGTCCCTTGGCCATTTCGGTGGTCAAAAGCGGGTAGGGCAATCCGAACGCGTCGAGATGCGCACGGCGCACCACGCGGTGCTTGTGCGGCATGGCGGTTAGCAGAACGATCTCGGCGCTGTCGCTAAGCGCTGCAAGAGCATCCTCGGCACCGTCGGTGATGCTTTGCCAATCGGCCTGGGCGTCAAAGAATTCCCCCAGAAGTGCCGTAACCTCGGGCTGTTCGATCAAACGGCCGCTCGCCGTTTCGGTGATGTTGCCGGTGAGGCGGAAGGAAGCCAGCGTCAGGCCGAAGCCGCGCGATTTGAGGAAATGCGGAAACGGCCGGATGAATTCGAGCACGACGTCGTCGACGTCGAGCACCAGCAGCGGCCGGTCGTCGTCGGCCAGCTCCTCGATCTGCCGCGCCGTCTCGGGATCGTCGCTCATACCGAATGCTCATGATTGTCGTCGCCGAGCGGCAGCGCCCGCAATGCCTTGCCGACTGCGGCCGGCGGCGTCCCGGTCTCCTCGGAGAAACGCATCAGCGTCGGCTCGTGGGCAAGGATGAACTGCAGCACGCCGGCCAGGAATCCCGGCTCGCCCGCCGCCCGGCGGATGGAATGGGCTTCGATGCCGGTGATCGCCAGGAAGCGGGGCAGAAGTTCCGGATCGGCGGCGACGAAGCCCAACGCCTTTACGGCAACCGTTTCCGCTTCCTCGCGCATTGACGCTGCGTTTGCCATCGCTACCTTCCTTCATGGGCGGAATCGTTCTGTTTTCGCAGTACTGGCAAGTGTCGCCGGCAGCAAGCTCGCCGACCTGGAATCCGAACGCTTTTAGGACGACCGGTTTCCGTTTCGTCAATCATATTGCCGTATAGTGGGAACAGGTTTGGTGCGTGCCGACAAGGGGCGCATGACGGCACCCTTCGAGTGAAAGGTCAGCCGGGACGGGAAATCGATGCCAAAGAAGGTTATGATCGTCGAAGACAACGAGCTCAACATGAAGCTCTTTCGCGACCTCATCGAAGCGAGCGGCTACGAGACGGTGCGCACACGCAACGGCCTGGAAGCGCTGGATCTGGCGCGCCAGCACAGGCCGGACCTCATCCTGATGGACATCCAGCTGCCGGAAGTGTCGGGCCTCGAGGTCACCAAATGGCTGAAGGAGGACGATGATCTCCACGTCATCCCGGTCATCGCCGTCACCGCCTTCGCGATGAAGGGGGACGAGGAGCGCATTCGCCAGGGCGGCTGCGAGGCATACATCTCCAAGCCGATCTCGGTGCCGCGTTTCATCGAAACCATCAAATCCTACCTGGGCGATGCCTGATGTATCTTTCCAGCCGAGCCGGAGCTTTGTGAAATGACCGCGCGGATCCTCGTCGTCGACGACATCCCAGCAAATGTCAGGCTGCTGGAGGTTCGGCTGCTCGCCGAATATTTCGAGGTCCTGACCGCCACCAACGGGCCGGACGCGATCGAGATCTGCGAGAACGGCAAGGTCGACGTCGTGCTGCTCGACGTGATGATGCCCGACATGGACGGGTTCGAGGTCTGCCGGCGGCTGAAGGGCGACCCGGCGACATCGCACATCCCTGTCGTGATGATCACCGCGCTCGACCAGGTTTCGGACCGGGTGCGCGGCCTCGAGGCCGGCGCCGACGATTTTTTGACCAAGCCGGTTAACGATCTGCAGTTGATGACGCGCGTCAAGAGCCTGGTCAGGCTGAAATCGCTGACCGACGAGCTGCGGCTGCGCGCCTCGACGACACGCAATATCGGCATCGAGGAGCTTTTGAGCCGCAACTTCGCTAGCGACGATGCGGTGCCGAAGGTGCTGCTGGTCGACGAGCGCAAATCCTCGTTCGAGCGCATCCAGAAGATGCTGCGCGGCAGTGCCGATCTCGACGTCGCCAACGATCCGCATGCCGGCTTCTTCCAGGCCGCCGAGCAGCCGTATGAATGCGTGATGATCTCGACGGCCTTCGCCGATTTCGACCCGCTGAGGCTCTGCTCGCAATTGCGCTCGCTCGATCGCACCCGTTTCCTGCCGATCATCCTTCTGGCGGACGAGGGCGAGGAGGGACGTATCATCCGCGGCCTCGAACTCGGCATCAACGATTATCTGATGCGGCCGATCGACCAGCAGGAGCTGACCGCGCGGCTGCGTACGCAGGTGCGCCGCAAGCGCTACAACGACCAGCTTCGCGCCAGCGTCACCCAGACCATCGAGATGGCGGTGACCGATGCCCTGACCGGCCTGCACAACCGCCGCTATCTCGACAGCCATTTGCAGACGCTGTTCGACCGCGCCGTGGCAAGGCGCCGGCCGCTGTCGGTGATGATCACCGATCTGGACCGCTTCAAGAGCATCAACGACGCGCATGGCCATGACGGCGGCGACGACGTGCTGCGCGAATTCGCGCGGCGGCTGCGCAAGAATGTGCGCGGCATCGATCTAGCCTGCCGCTTCGGCGGTGAGGAGTTCGTCGTGGTGATGCCGGACACCGACGGCGCGGTAGCCGAAAAGGTCGCCGAGCGCATTCGCGCCGAAATCGCCCAGCTGCCGTTTGCCATCGGCACCGAAGGCAAGGCCGTCGAAGTCACCGTCAGCGTCGGCGTGTCGTCGGTGCTGAAGGGGGTAGACACGGTCTCGGCGCTGATGAAACGCGCCGACCTCGCGCTCTACGAAGCCAAGAGCGGCGGCCGCAATCGCGTCGTCGCCAAGGCGGCTTAGCACCGAACACCAATTGCCCGGTCAACGCGACAAGGTTACGAATTTACCTTAATCCAAGCGATTTGCGAGGCTTGGTTAAGAAACGGTTGATTTCCATAAGTTGTTGCGCAAATGTGCAGCCCTTAGACGTAACCGGCACGAGGCTAGATCGCCGGTTCGACCCGAAGAATACCCCATGATGCTCAGGTCCGCCGCATCTCCTGGGTCCGTGGGGTCGGCCGGCCGGCGCTGGCACATAGTGGCCTCCTCGTACCGCTGCCAAACGCCGGCCGGCCCCCAATTTTCAAAACACATCAGGATTCTACGCCAAGACCCGGAAAACGCTTGGTTTTTGTTGCGGCAGGGACAGCGCCTTTTGAAATAGCCGGCTGGGCAGAGCGTATGCGACCGCAGTCGGTTGACAGGGCCTGTCTTCTATGCAGAAATTGGTTGGACCATTGAGCCATTTGGTGACCCGTTGGCATGACCGAATTCGGCCTTTCCCCCATACAGGCAACTGCTCGCGACGACGCGGTGCTCAAGGCGCTGGCCGGCTTTGTGATGCGGGAAGCTCTCGGGCCCGGCCAGAGACTGCCGACCGAACGCATCCTTGCCGAGCGCCTCAAGGTGAGCCGCAACACCGTGCGCGAGGCGCTGACGCGCTGGGAAGGGCTCGGCCTGGTCGAACGGCGGCAAGGCAGCGGCACCTATCTCAAGGGAGTGGTCTCGCTGGACATGCTGCACATGCCGCTGACGCTGGCCGGCGGCAATGATTTCACCAGCCTGATGCAGACGCTGGAAATCCGCCGCGCACTGGAAGCGGAAGCCGCCGCCCTGTGCGCCGTCCGCGCGGGCCAGGCAGATCTCGTGGAGATCGGGCGCAAGCTCGACATTATGGAGCAGGCCTTCCACACCCGCGCCGGGATGTCGGCGGAGGAGGACTGGGAATTCCACCAGTCGATCTACCGCAGTTCCGGCAATCCGCTGTTCGAGCAGATCATCGCCGCCATGCACGAACTGTTCCATCGTTTCTGGGAGCATCCGCTCGGCGTGCGTGATTTCGGCCACGCCAGCTTTCCTTACCACCGCACCATCTACGAACGCATCGCCGCGCACGATCCGGAGGGGGCCCGGGCCGAGGCGCTCAAGCTGATCGCCACCGTCGAGGACGATCTGAAGCGCGGCGCGGCCAAACTCGAACTTTCAGGCCAGAAATGAGCGATCATCCCGCCGGTTTCGAAAACGACTATCTCGCCGAGGCAGCGACGCTTCTCGCCCATGACGAGCCTTTCCCCGGCGGCGCGGTGGTCCCGCCGATCTACCAGACTTCGCTCTTCACCTTCGCCAACTATTCCGAGATGGCCGACACATTCGCCGGCAGGCGACGTCAGCCGATCTATTCGCGCGGCGACAACCCGACGGTCATGGAGTTCGAGGCGCGTGTCGCCGCTCTCGAAGGCGCGGAGGCCGCGCGCGGCTTTTCCAGCGGCATGGCGGCGATCAGCGCCACGGTGCTTGCTTTCGTCGGTGCCGGTGAGCGCATGGTTGTCGTGCGCAATTGCTACGGCGATGCCTACCGGCTGTTCGAACGGCTTTTGCCACGGCTCAACATCAAGGTCGACTATGTCGACGGTTCGGATCCGGACGCGGTCGCGGCAGCACTTCCCGGCGCCAAGCTGCTCTACCTGGAAAGCCCGACGTCGATGATGTTCGAGCTCCAGGACATAACCCAGCTGGCGGGGCTGGCCAAAGAGCAGGGCATCATCACCTCGATCGACAATTCCTGGGCGACGCCGGTGTTCCAGAAGCCGATTTCGCACGGTGTCGACCTGGTGCTGCATTCGGCCTCGAAATATCTCGGCGGCCACAGCGACACCGTCGCCGGTGTGGTGGCCGGTTCGGCCGCCCATATCCGACAGATCAACGAGCAGACCTATTCCTATCTCGGCGGCAAACTTTCGCCTTTCGAGGCCTGGCTGTTGCTGCGTGGCCTGCGCACATTGCCGCTGCGGTTGCCGCATCACATGAAGAGCGGGCTGACCATCGCCGAACGGCTGAAAGCGCATGACCATGTCGAGCGGGTCAATCACCCGGCCTATTCCAACCATCCAGGCAAGGCGACGCTTGCCGGCTATGCCGGGCTGTTCTCGTTCGAAGTGACGGAAGACGTCGACATCCCGGCCTTCGTCGATGCGCTGAAACTCTTTCGCATCGGCGTCAGCTGGGGCGGCCATGAGAGCCTGGTCGTTCCGGCAAAGGCCTCGCTCGAGCAGACGCCGGGCCTGAATTCGATGGCGCGCTTCGGCGTCAGCCCACGAACCATCCGCTTCAGTGTCGGATTGGAAAGTGTCGAAGACCTGTGGGCGGATGTTGCCCAGGCCTTCGACAGAGCAAAAAGATAAAGGAGCCGTTCAAAATGGGAGTGCTGAACATGAAAAAACTGAGCATCCTTCTTGGTGCCGTCGCGGGTCTGGCGATTTCCGCCGGCAGCGTGCTGGCCGATTCCACGGTCAAGATGGTCGAGGTAATCACCAGTCCGCCGCGTACCGAATTCCTCAAGAAGCAGATCGCCGAATTCGAGGCGGCCAATCCGGGCGTCAAGGTCGAGCTGGTATCGCTGCCCTGGGGCCAGGCGTTCGAGAAGTTCCTCACCATGGTGCAGGCCGGCGACACGCCCGACATCGTCGAGATGCCGGAACGCTGGATGGGTCTCTATGCGACCAACGGCCAGCTCGAGGATCTCGGGCCATACATGGCCAAATGGGACGATGCCAAAACGCTGGGCGAGCGTGCCAAGCAGTTCGGCTCGACGGTCGATAACAAGCAGTACATGATCCCTTACGGCTATTACCTGAACGCGCTGTTCTGGAACAAGAAGCTGTTCAAGGAGGCCGGTCTGGACGGTCCGCCGGCGACGCTTGATGAATTCGTCGAGGACTCCAAAAAAATCTCGGCGATACCGGGCAAATACGGCTACTGCCTGCGCGGCGGCCCGGGCGCCTTCAACGGCATGCATATGTTCATGAACATCGCCGCCGGCAAGGGCGGCTATTTCAACGAGGACGGCACCTCGACCATCAACGAGGAAGGCTCGGTCAAGGGCCTGCAGATGCTCGCCGACATGTACAAGAACGGCCTGGCGCCGAAAGATGCGGTGAGCTGGGGTTTTAACGAGACCGTCACCGGCTTCTACAGCGGCACCTGCGCCATGCTGAACCAGGATCCCGACGCGCTGCTCGGCATCGCCGACAAGATGAGCGCCGACGACTTCGCCGTGGCGCCGATGCCGGTCGGGCCGAGCGGCAAATCCTATCCGACGCTCGGTTATGCCGGCTGGGCGATGTTCGCCAATTCCCAGCACAAGGACGATGCATGGAAGCTGATGGCGACGCTGTTGTCGCCCAAGGACAATCTGGAATGGGCAAAGGAAGTCGGCGTCATTCCAATCCACAACGGCGCCGACCAGGACGCCCACTTCAGGACCGAGCAATTCAAAGGCTGGTTCGAGGAACTGAACAACGGCGACAAATACGAGATGGTGACGCCTCCGACGCATTTGGAAAATCTCGGCAATTTCGTCGACCAGGTGGCGATCAAGAATTTTCAGGAAGTGCTGCTTGGTCAGAAGGCGGCCAAGGACGTGGCCGACGAATGGGCCAAGTTCCTGACCAAGGAACAGCAGGACTGGCTGGCCAAGAACAAGAAATAGCTTTTGTTCCTTCTCCCCGTTCACGGGGAGGGGGTGCCACGACGTGACGGATGAGGGGCGGCGCCAACCCGTCGCGGCTCGTGTTGCCTCTCATCCGCCTGCCCGTCCTCCGCAGCAGCTGCGCTGCAGCTGCGGAGGGTGGACCGGCATCTCCCCGCAAACGGGGAAGGCGCTGTCGCCAGCCCGTGCTTACCCAGGAGACGATCCAGTACCAATGACCTATGCCGTGTCCGAAATCCGATCCGCCGGCAGGCCGCGAAAGAAGCGGCTATCCCATGCCGCGATCGAGCCTTGGCTCTATCTTAGCCCGGCGATCGCGCTGCTGGTCGTCGTGCTCCTGGTGCCGCTGGTTATCGGTGTCGGCTACTCGTTCCGCAAATTCTCTGCTTTCAAATCCGAATATGTCGGGCTTGGGCAGTATCAGGCGATGCTGTCGGATCCTGTGCTCGGGCAGGCGCTCGTCAACACGCTATGGTGGACGGCAGCCAGCCTGTTCTTCCAATTTTTCCTTGGACTTGGCCTGGCGCTGCTGCTCGACACGCCGTTCCGGGGCAGAAAGATCGTGCAGGCGGTGGTGTTCCTGCCCTGGGCGGTACCATCCTTCCTCTCGGGCCTGACCTGGGCCTGGCTGTTCAACCCGATCATCGGGCCGCTGCCGCATTGGCTCTACGCCTTGGGGCTGAAAGCCGAGCCGACCAACGTGCTCTCCGATCCCTCGACAGCCATGTGGGGGCCGATCGTCGCCAATGTCTGGTTCGGCATTCCCTTTTTTGCCATCACGCTTTTGGCGGCGTTGAAGTCGATCCCGTCAGAACTGCATGAGGCGGCGGCGATCGACGGCGCCTCGCCGTGGCAGCGCTTCACCAAGGTGACGCTGCCGTTCCTGGCACCAACCATCGTCATTACCGTCATGCTGCGCACGATATGGATCGCCACCTTCGCCGACCTGATCTTCGTCATGACCGAAGGCGGGCCTGCCGGTTCGACCGCTACCGTCCCGGTCTATATCTACGTCAGCGCGTTCAAGTCGCTGGACAAAGGCTATGCCTCCGCGGTGGCGGTGCTGCTGCTTGTGCTGCTCATCGTCTATGCGATTGCACTGATCGGCATCCGTCGCTCGCTGGTGAGGCACGTCTGATGATTGCCGGACGCTCCGTCTCCTCGCGCATTCTCGGCGGCATCGGCCTTTACGGCGGCATCGGTGCCTATATGGCCTTCGCGTTGTTCCCGATCTTCTGGACGTTGAAGATCTCGGTTACGCCGGAGCGGCTGCTCTATTCCGAAGGCATCACTTTTTGGCCGTCGCAAGCGACGCTGCAGAACTTCGTCACCGTGCTCGAAGCCACCGACTTTCCACGCTATTTCCTGAACAGCGTTATCGTTTCGGTGTCGACGGCAGCCTTCGTAACGGTGATTGCCACGCTGGCCGGCTACGCCATGTCGCGATTTTCCTTCCGCGGCAAGGCGACCCTGGCCATCCTGCTTTTGCTCACCCAGACTTTTCCGCTGGTGATGGTCATTCCGCCGATCTACCGCATCATGGGGCAGATCGGCCTTATCAACAGCCTGACCGGCCTCGTCATCATCTACACCGCGTTCAATACGGCCTTTGCGACCTTCCTGATGCAATCTTTCTTCGACGGCATCCCGAGAGACCTGGAAGAGGCAGCCATGATCGACGGCTGCACGCGCCTGCAGGCGATGCGCAAGGTGATCGTGCCGCTGACGCTACCCGGCATGGGCGCGACGCTCGGCTTCGTCTTTACCGCCGCCTGGAGCGAGTTGCTGTTTGCGCTGATGCTGATTTCCAGCGACGACCAGAAGACCTTCGCGGTCGGCCTGCTCACCTATATCGGCAAATTCGCGGTCGACTGGGGACAGATGATGGCTGCTTCCATCCTGGCGCTGATCCCGGTCTGCGTCTTCTTTGCCTTCCTGCAACGCTACCTCGTCACCGGCCTTACCGCCGGCGCCGTCAAGGGATAGATCGATGGCCTCCGTTACACTCGACAAAGTCCGCAAAGACTATGGAGCCGTGCGCGTTCTGCACGCGGTCGATCTCGAAATCGCCGACGGCGAGTTCGTCGTTCTGGTCGGCCCGTCCGGCTGTGGGAAATCGACACTGCTGCGTATGATCGCCGGGCTGGAGGAGGTCTCCGACGGCGAAATCCATATTGGTGAGCGCCTGGTCAACGACATTGCGCCAAAGGACCGCGACATTGCCATGGTGTTCCAGTCCTACGCGCTCTATCCGCACATGGACGTGTCGAAGAACATGGGTTTCAGCCTGATGCTGAGAAAGGCCGGCAAGCCGGCGATCGATGCAAGGGTGGACAGTGCCGCCAAGCGGCTCGGGCTCGATGCGCTTCTGCAGCGCCTGCCTCGGCAATTATCCGGCGGCCAGCGTCAGCGCGTCGCCATGGGACGGGCCATCGTGCGCGATCCGAAGGTCTTTCTCTTCGACGAGCCGCTTTCGAACCTCGACGCCAAGCTGCGCGTTCACATGCGTGCCGAGATCAAGGCGCTGCACCAGCAATTGAAGACCACTTCGGTCTATGTCACCCACGACCAGACCGAAGCGATGACAATGGCCGACCGCATCGTCGTCATGCATGACGGCCTCGTCCAGCAGGTCGGTGTGCCGCTCGATCTGTACGACCGGCCGGTCAACATGTTCGTCGCCGGGTTCATCGGCTCGCCCGGCATGAATTTTCTGCCTGCCGTAGTTGAAAAGGGCGCCAAGCCGGATGCCATCCTGGCCGACGGCCAGAAGCTGAGGCTGCCGGACGGCCTGCCGCTCAGGGATGGCGATACGATCACCGTCGGCTTGCGGCCCGAGCATATCCGGCTCGCCGACAATGGTGCGCTAAAGGGCGAGGTGGGCGTCGTGGAGCCGCTCGGCCTGTCCACCCAGTTCTATGCCAGGCTTGCCGGCCAGCAGGTCTGCGTGTTTGCCATGGGCCGGGCCAGCGTGAAGCCGGGTGAGGCCGTGCGCCTGTCGGCTGATCCGGCATCGCTCCATCTGTTCGATCCGGCAAGCGGCGATCGCATCGGCTAGTCCTGAATTCCCGAAACGAAAAACGCCGCCCGGAAGGCGGCGTTTCAGTACTGCGAGAGAAACCCGATTACTTGATCTTGGTTTCCTTGAATTCGACGTGCTTCTTGGCGACCGGGTCGTATTTGCGGAACGACAGCTTGTCCGTCTTGGTGCGGCTGTTCTTGCTGGTCACGTAGAAGAAACCGGTGTCGGCGGTCGACAGAAGCTTGATCTTGATGTTTGCGGCTTTGGCCATGATATTCGTCCGTTAAATGTTCGTGGAGTTTTGGCCGCTGGAGCACGGGGAAACACCCGGACGCGGGAAACTTGCCGCGACACATAAAGAACGCGCCCGGAAAGTCAACCCTTGTCCAGGTTCTGTGTCGTAAGCAGATGAGTTGTCCGGATTAGGTAGCACATGAGTTGTCCGGGTTTATTGCCAGCCGATGGAGGCTGGGGACGAAGCGGACATTGATGTGCTACCAAAACCCGACAATTTGATTGGGTGCCGACAGCCGCGGGAGGCTCCTGTGTGCCTCCGGCCGTCCTCCGGGTGGCGTCTCAGTTTGAATGCTGGCTATGAGTATCGAGCGATGGACGGCTGATCGATCACCCAAAGCCAGTTCCCGTCACCTTGCCGGCGAGCGATTTCCGCAGTAACGGTGCCGTCGGCAAGGCGCGTGGAAGTGAGCGCCAAATCCCTGTTGATGATAGCCGGACGCTGATCTCCGAGATCAAACTTTCGTCCCGCTGCCACCAACTTGGCGTAAAATCGGCGGATGGCATCTCTGCCGCAGGCCAACTGTCCGTTGCCGGTATTGAGGATGGCACCGGGTTCGTAAAGAGCAGCCATTCCTTCCGCGTCTCCCGCTTGCTCACGAGAAACCAATAGCCGCGCCAGGTCCTGGGGATCGCTTGCCGGTTTGCGGTTTGCTTCATCATTCATCGGCAGGCTTCCTGACAGCCAAAATTCAAACCGAGATACGACCAGGTTCCGGTCACTCCGCCGCGACGGTTTCCGGTTGCAACGCCTTCTTCCAGTCTCCCGTCGTGTTCCACCAGCGGTTCGGGTTGGCGCGGTCGTCGAGACCCTTGGAGCGGCTGGCAAGCAGTGGCTGAATCCGGATCACCGGCTCCTGATAGCTGTGAACCTGGTAAATCGCTTCGACGACGCGAGCGGCGAGCTTCTGGTCATCGGGCAGTTCGAACGACACCTCGACAGTGCCCGACCGCCTGCGCAATTCCGTCTCGGCGCCGGCGGCGGCACCTTCAAGCGGCCGGTAACGTTCGATGCCGTCCGCCGACTGAAAGGCATTGCTGTCATATTTGCCCATTCCGAGCGGCGCGATCGCGACCACCGCTTCCATGATGCGGTCGACATCGGCTGCCGGTGCCTGAAAGGTCACCAGCAGCAGCAATTCCATCCGCAGCGATTTCGTTTCAAAGCCACTATCGATCATCCGAGGTCTCCCTGCTTATGCACTTTGGGGAGCATATACTCGAGCCCTCCTGACATGGTTGTGTCAGGAGTTGGTCAGCAGTGGGAGCGATGTCGGCAGCTGGCCGACTCAGAGGATTTTGCGGAGCAGCCTGGTGCCGACGAGCACGATATAGCAGGCGAAGAACAGGCCGAGCGCCCAACCGAAGCCCGACGGCCCGAAAGCGTCCATGCCGATGCCGATCGCCTGCGGGCCAAGCACCATGCCGACGCCGTAGCAGAGCACGAAGGCGGCGTTGGCGGAGGCCAATTCGTGGCCGGAAAGCTGCGAGCCGAGATGCGCCAGGCCGATTGTGTACATGGCAGCGACCACACCGCCCCAGACGAACAGAAGCGCTGCCATCAAATGCCAGTTCTGCGCGAAGTACGGCATGAAGACCGTGCCGGCAAGCCCGACGGTGGCACAGGCCATCAGCAGATAGCGACGGTCGCTTACGCGGTCGCTGATCATGCCGATCGGGATCTGCAACAGCACGTTGCCAAGCCCGATCATGGTGAGCAAAAGGGCGGCGTCCGCCTCTGAGTAGCCGATGCGGCTACCGTAGACCGGGAACAGTGCAAAGCCGCCGGTCTCGACTGCGCCGAACACCAGCACGGCCGCGGTCGCAGTCGGCACCAGCCAGATGTAACGCAGGAAATTGCTGGTTTCGCCGTCCGAGACGATCGTCGGGCTCTCGTTGCGTGCCGCCAGGACCGGTATGGCAGCGAGCGTAACCAAGGCGATGGTAACGCCGAAGGGCAGGAAGCCACTGCTGCCGAGATGGGCGAACAGCCAAGGCCCGGCGGCAAAGCCGAGAGACAGCACGGTGGCATAGATGCCGAGGACCAGTCCGCGCCGGTGTGGCGGCGCCGAGGTGCTGATCCAGAATTCCGACAGGATGAACAGCACCGTCAGCGCGATATGCAGCAGCACGCGCAGCGGAAACCACATCCAGAAAGCTGGCGCGAAATGGAAACCGACAAAGGCCAGCGCCCCGGCGGCGATCATGGCAAGCATCGTCCAGGCGACCCCGAACCGCATGGCGAGCGGGGTGGCGAGGGGCGCGCCGGCGATAGAGGCGAGGCCGGCGACCGCGGTGTTGAGACCGATCATCGACGCGGAATGGCCACGCGTTTCCAGGATCACGCTGAGCAGCGGCATGCCAAGGCCGATGGCAATGCCGACGACGCTGATCGACGAGATCGCCGCGACCATCGGCAGCCAGTGTACGCGTTCCTTGCCCTGCGGCTGGATGTCGACTGTCATGGAATGCCTGGCTGCTCTAGAGAATTTCGCGGACGAAGCGATTGCGGACAAGCCGGTAGAACGGCACGGGACCGCCGGGGCTCAGCAGCGGATCCCGGGCGAGCCGGGTTTCCAGCTCCTCCAGGACCGTGCGCGTGATGTCTGGAATATCGGCTTGCCGGGCCTTGGCCAGCGGCAGCCAAACGACGTCTTCCAACTCGTCGGTCGGACCGCCATCCGGCAGTTGCACGGCGACATCGTCGCGCCATGCGGCGAGAAAGCGCGTATCGAAGCGGCGCACCCGGTTGGGCGGGGTGATGGCGCGTGCGACGAAGCGCAGCGCTTGCAGTGATGGGATGACGCCGTGTTCGACAAAGCCCTGCCAGTCGCGCCTGCCGGTTGCGAACACGCCTTTTTGACCGATCAGCAGGCCGGCCTCCTCATAGGTTTCGCGGATTGCCGACAAGGCAATGGCGCGGGCGCGAGCCGGGCTGGTGCGACCGATGCCAGCGGTCAAACTCGCTTCTTCCTCGGGATGAAGTGCGGTGGCTATCGAGATGCGGCTGTCGGCCGGATCGGTGCGGCCGCCGGGAAACACGAATTTTCCTGGCATGAAGGCATGACGGGCGTGGCGCCGGCCCATCAGCACCAGGAACTCGTCGCCCTTGCGGTCGAGCAGGATCAGCGTCGCGGCGTCGCGCGGGCGTATAGGCTTGGCATCGAGCGCGATCCGCGCAACCTTGTCGATTTCCGCCTTGGTCATAACGTCCATGCGCTCGACCTAGCGGAATCTTCTCCGATGCGAAAGTGGCGTCCAGCCATGCCGATTTGCGCCAGCCTCGGTTTCAAGCCTCGGGATGCGACTCGATCAGATCTTCTTCACCGCCAAAGCCGTGCATATAAAACGCCCATTGCAGGCCGATGACAGCGCCCTTGACCGGCTGCAGCAGGACGACGGCGAGAATGATGGTCAATGGCACCCAGATGGCGATGTGCTGCCAGGTCGACAGCGTCGAGGTCGCTTCGACACCCATGAAGGCGCCGAGCACGATGTGGCCGACAATGACCACCACAAGATAGGCCGGCAGGTCGTCGGCGCGATGGTGGTGAAGTTCCTCGCCGCAATGATCGCATTTGTCGACGGTCTTGACGAAGGCGCGAAACAGCTTGCCCTCGCCGCAATGCGGGCAGCGGCCGAGCATGCCGCGCTTCATTGCCGTCC
Organism: Mesorhizobium sp. M0185; assembly: GCF_040322175.1. Taxonomy (NCBI): domain Bacteria; kingdom Pseudomonadati; phylum Pseudomonadota; class Alphaproteobacteria; order Hyphomicrobiales; family Phyllobacteriaceae; genus Mesorhizobium; species Mesorhizobium sp. M0185. Next base: position 26,100 of record NZ_JAMYSY010000003.1, read on the forward strand.
ATAGCGGCCGGGCGGTCCGGCCCGAGTGATGTTCGCCGCCGAAAATCCGTTCTTCCACCTGCAGTTCTGTTGGCATTACCGTCTCCTGCCGCGCGAGCCTGGACGCGATTGCGACGCCCGGGCGCGGCCTTTGGCCTTGTGGAACGACCGTTTGGAGCCGGGCAGCGGCTTTGGCTCGGTCAGCATCTCGAAACGCATCGCGCCGGCCATCGGCGCCACCTCGATCAGGCGAACCTCGACGCGATCAGCAAGCTGATAGCCCTTGCCGGTGCGTTCTCCGAAAAGCGATCGAGCAGTTTCGTCGTATATATAGTAGTCGCCGCCCAGGGTTGAAACCGGAATGAAGCCATCCGCGCCATACTGCGGCAATTGGACAAACAGGCCCGATTTGGTGACGCCCGAGATGCGGGCGTCGAAACGGTCGTCGATGCGCTCGGCGAGATAGGCGGCGATCAGCCGGTCGACCGTGTCCCGCTCGGCGGCCATCGCGCGCCGCTCGGTCGCCGAAATCAGCGCCGAGACCTCTTCCAGCCGCTCCGCCTCGTCCTGCGTCAGGCCCGCCGGACCAAGGCCGAGTGCGGCAATCAGCCCGCGATGCACGATGAGGTCGGCATATCTGCGGATCGGCGAGGTGAAATGCGCGTAGCGCTTCAGGTTGAGGCCGAAATGGCCGATATTGGCGGGCGAATATTCGGCCTGGCTCTGCGAGCGCAGCACCACTTCGTTGACCAACCCCTCATTGTCGGCGCCGCGCACGCGAGCGAGGATGCCGTTGAACTGGTTCGGCCGCATTTGCGCGCCGCGGGCCAGCGACAGGCCGAGCGTCTGCAGGAATTCACGCAGCGATTCCTGCTTGGCGAGCGAAGGCGCATCGTGGATGCGGTAGACTAGCGCCTGCCGCTTCGCCTCGAGTGTCTCGGCGGCGGCGACATTGGCCTGGATCATGAACTCTTCGATCAGCTTGTGCGCGTCGAGCCGCTCCGGCACGACGACCTTGTCGACGGTGCCGTCCTGCTTGAGCAGGATCTTGCGCTCGGGCAAATCGAGTTCGAGCGGCTGGCGCGTGTCGCGGCCGCGCTTCAGGATCGCGTAGGCGTCCCATAGCGGCTTCAGCACCGTATCGACGATCGGGCCAGTCGTGTCATCCGGTGCGCCGTCGATCGCCGCTTGCGCCTGCTGATAGGCGAGTTTCGCCGCCGACTTCATCATGACGCGATGGAAGGAGTGTCTGAGTTTGTGGCCATCGGCCGAGAAAGTCATACGCACCGCTATCGCCGGACGATCCTGGCCCTCGCGCAGTGAACAGAGGTCGTTCGAGATGCGCTCCGGCAGCATCGGCACGACTCGGTCCGGAAAATAAACCGAATTGCCGCGCTTCAGCGCTTCGCGATCGAGCGCCGTGGCATAGCGCACGTATGCAGCGACATCGGCAATGGCGACGGTGACAACCACGCCGCCGGCGTTCTTCTCGTCGGTGTCGGGCATGGCGAACACCGCGTCGTCATGATCCTTGGCGTCGGCCGGATCGATGGTGAGCAGCGGCAGCTCACGCCAATCCTCGCGACCGGCAAGCGTCGCCGGCTTGACCGCCTCCGCCTCGGCGATGACGTCGGCCGGGAAAATATGCGGAATGTCGTGTGCGTGGATGGCGATCATCGAGACCGCCTTTTCGCTGGTCAGCGACCCCAACACCGCCAGAACCTTGGCTCGCGGCAGCCCGTAGCGCGAGGCCCGCGCCGGCTCGACCTCGACCAGATCGCCGTTCTTGGCGCCGTTCTGGAATTCCTTGTCGACGACCAGCTCCGGCTGGCGCCTTTCCACCGGCTCGATGCGGAACGTGCCGTCCTTCAGCACACGGAAAACGCCGAGAACCGCATCGGTGCGCTTCTCGAATATCTTCATCACCCGGCCGGTATAGGCGGGGCCTGCCGGATCGTCGGTCGGAAAGGTCTTGGCCAGCACGCGGTCGCCGATGCCAGGCGTCGGCCCATTGCCGCCGCGCGACACGCGGATCGCTATGACCGGAGGTTCGCCATTGCCAATCGCTTCGGTCGGGTGCGCCAGCAGCACACCGTGGGCGTCACGGCCGAAGATGTCGAGCACCGCGACGTGGGGCAGGGCGCCGACACGGGCAAGCCGCTTGCGCTCCTTGGTCAGCAGGCCTTCATCCTGCAGGTCGCGCAAGACGTCCTTCAGCCAGATACGGTCTTCGCCGCGCAGCGCAAACGCCTTGGCGATGTCGCGTTTTCCGGCGCGGTCCGGATTTTCGGCGATGTAACGCAGTATCTCGTCGCGTGAAGGCCGGTAATTGTCCCTGACCTTGGCACGGGTATCGGCGGTGCGCAGATCGCCGTGGCTTCTTCCGGAGACTTTGCGCGCCAACCCGTCCTATCCCTTTTTCCTGGCCGCCGGTTTTTTGGCCGCAGCCGATTTCTTCGCAGGCACGGCCGCTTTGCGGAAGGGCTTCCTGGCGCCATTGCCGCCCTTGGCTTCCTTTTCCGCAATGAGCGCCACCGCATCCTCGATCGTCACCGATTGCGGATCCTTGCCCTTCGGCAGCGTCGCATTGACCTTGCCGAAATTCACATAAGGCCCGTATTTGCCGTCGCGCACGACGATCTTGCCGCCGCCGGCAGGATGCTCGCCAAGTTCCTTGAGCGCAGCGGCTGTGCCGCCATTGCGGCCGCCTTTGCCCTTCAATTGCTTCTCGGCGATCACGGAGACGGCGCGATTGAGGCCGATCGAGAACACGTCCTCGATGCTGTCGAGATTGGCGTAGGTGCCGTCATGCAGCACGAACGGCCCGTAGCGCCCCAGCCCGGCCGAAATCATCTTGCCGGATTCCGGATGCTTGCCGACGTCGCGCGGCAGCGACAAAAGGGCGAGCGCCTTTTCGTGATCGATCGAATCGACCGTCCAGCCCTTGGGCAGGCTGGAGCGCTTGGCATCCTTGCCGTCGCCGCGCTGGATATAGGGGCCGAACCGGCCATTGCGCAGCGTGATCTCCTCGGCGGTATAGGGGTCCTTGCCCAGCACTTTGGTGCCGTCTTCGCCACCGCCGTTCTCGCCATTGGCATTGGCGGCGTCGCCGAGCTGGCGGGTGAAGGAGCATTCGGGATAGTTCGAACAGCCGACGAAGGCGCCGAACTTGCCGAGCTTCAGCGACAGGTTGCCGGTGCCGCATTTCGGACAGATGCGCGGGTTCGAACCGTCTTCCCGCGCGGGAAAGACCAGCGGCGCCAGTTCCTCGTTCAATGCATCGAGGACGTCGGTGACGCGCAACTCCTTGATGTCGGCGACGGCGCCGGAAAAATCCTTCCAGAAATCGCGCAGCACGTCCTTCCATGCGAGCTTGCCGTCGGAAATCTCGTCGAGCTTTTCCTCCAGCGAAGCGGTGAAGTCGTACTCGACATAACGCTCGAAGAAGCTTTCGAGGAAGGCTGACAATAGCCGGCCCTTGGCCTGCGGCACCAGCTTGCGCTTGTCGATGGTGACATAGTCACGATCCTCGAGCGTCTTCAGGATCGCCGTATAAGTCGACGGCCGGCCGATGCCCAACTCTTCCAGCTTCTTGATCAGCGAAGCTTCCGAATAACGCGGCGGCGGCTCGGTGGTGTGCTGGGTGGCGTTGATCGCCTCGCGTGTGAGCTGCTCGCCGGGACGGATCTCGGGCAGGCGGCGGCTTTCCTCGTCTTCCGAATCTTCTTCCTTCTGCTCGATGTAAGCGGCAAGGAAGCCGTCGAAGCGAACAACCGAGCCTACAGCGCGAAGCTCGGCGGTGCGCGGGCCGTTGACTGCCTCGATCTCGACCGTGGTGCGCTCTATCTCGGCCGGCTGCATCTGGCTGGCGATGGCGCGTTTCCAGATCATCTCGTAAAGCCGCGCCTGGTCGGCGTCGAGATACTGCCTGACGGAGGCCGGCGTGCGCATGAAATCGGTCGGACGGATCGCTTCGTGCGCCTCCTGGGCATTCTTGGCCTTGGCGGAATAGACGCGCGGCTTTTCAGGCAGGTATTTAGAGCCGAATTCCTTGGCAATCGCATCGCGCGCGGCAGAGATCGCCTCCTGCGCCATCTGCACGCCGTCGGTTCGCATGTAGGTGATCAGGCCGGTGGTCTCACCGCCGATCTCCATGCCCTCATAGAGCCGCTGCGCCACCTGCATGGTGCGGTTGGCCGAAAAGCCGAGACCCGATGAGGCTGCCTGCTGCAGCGTCGAGGTGGTGAAGGGCGGCCCGGGATTGCGCTTGGTCGGCTTGGCTTCGACAGACGCCGCCTTGAAGCTGGCGCCTTCGAGCATCGCTTTGATGTCGTCGGCCTGCGCCTTGTTGGAAATGTCGAGCTTTTGCAGCTTCTTGCGCTCGAAGGCGGTCAGCCGCGCCTCGAAATTTTCCTTGCGCGGCGTACCGAGAATGGCGGCGACCTGCCAGTATTCCTCGCGGATGAAGCGCTCGATCTCGGATTCGCGGTCGCAGACCAGACGCAGCGCCACCGACTGGACGCGGCCGGCGGAGCGGGCGCCGGGCAGCTTGCGCCACAGCACGGGCGACAGCGTGAAGCCGACCAGATAGTCGAGCGCGCGGCGGGCGAGATAGGCATCGACCAGCGGCGCGTCGATCTGGCGCGGATTGGCCATCGCCTCCAGCACCGACGCCTTGGTGATGGCGTTGAAGACGACGCGGCTGACCGGCTTGTCCTTCAACGCGCGCTTTTGCTTCAGCACTTCCAGGACATGCCAGGAGATCGCTTCGCCCTCGCGGTCCGGATCGGTGGCGAGGATCAGCCCGTCGGCGTCCTTGACCGCCTTGGCGATATCGGCGAGACGCTTTCCAGACGCGGTGTCGACGGCCCAGGACATGGCAAAGTCCTCATCCGGACGCACCGAGCCATCCTTGGCCGGCAGATCGCGGACATGGCCGAACGAGGCCAGAACCTTGTAGTTCTTGCCGAGGTATTTGTTGATTGTCTTGGCCTTGGCCGGCGATTCGACGACGACGACGTCCATACGGTCTCATATCAGTTGTGATGCGGCAGAAGAATTCCGCTGCGCGCGACGAAATCTCGTTCAATGTGTCGCTCACATGGCCGCGCTTTTGCATCCGGTCAAGGCCAAGCAGTCAAAATGCGGCCCTGTACCGAATGCGCAACCCAACGGCGCCATGCGATTTTCCGCAATCCTGGCTAAGGGAAATGGCCAGCTTATCGCTGGACAAGCCCGGCAATTGATCCTGGAGAACGGGACAAACTCTCCCGCGGATATAAGAGAAACATCGAGCACGCGCCAGCCCTGCTTGAACAGATGCTGTGAAGCGCGCAGTCGGTAGCCCGGCATTTTGCTCGGACAGTCGCAAGGAAGTACCGTGCTGAAAAGCTGGCCGCCGGGGCGGTTGGGTCGAGTTCCCAGCGACCAACCGTGTTACCGCCTGTTACAGCCGATCAGAAGCTCAAGGCCTAGTCGGCCTTGGCGATGTGCCAGACGCCGCCGACACCCTCGCCGGTCACGTCGCCGGCCTTCTTGTCCTTGATGAACGTGTAGAGCGGCTTACCTTCGTAGGCCCACATCCTGGTGCCGTCGGTGCGGTCGACGATCGTCCACTCGCCCTCGGCCTTGGCGTTGGCGTCAGCCTTCAGCGGCGGCCAATTGGCGGCGCATTTGTCGTAGCAGTTCGACTTGCCCGTCTCGTCCTTGTCGTAGGTGTAGAGCGTCATGCCGCTGGCGTCGGTGTAGATCTTGGTGCCGCCGACTTCCGCTTCCTTCCACGCCTCGGCGGCGAAGGATGCGGCAGTGCCGAGCAAAAGCGCGGCCGTGCCAATTGCGATCGTTTTCATGGACTTCTCCCTGGATCATTCGAAGAGCGCGCGGAACAACGCAGCTTCGTTTGATCAACGCTGCCTGGCTGCCCTTTCTTCCCGGGCGGGCGTCGACTTGCTACCCAATGTGATGGGGCCACGCGATGGTGATTGGCGGACGGCCGTTGTCGCGGCTATATGGCTGCGCAGTCATCGGGAGACGGAAATGGCATTGGACGTCGGCTATGTCAGTGCGATCGGGGCGGGAGCGATTTCGTTCCTGTCACCCTGCGTGCTGCCGCTGGTGCCGCCTTACCTGTGCTATATGGCCGGCGTGTCGGTCGACGATTTCCGCGGCGAGGCCGGCATTACGGCAAAGGCCGGTGCGCGAGGCGCGCTGGTTAATTCCTCCATCGCCTTCGTGCTCGGCTTTTCGACCGTCTTCGTCGCGCTCGGCGCCGGCGCCTCGACCATCGGCCATCTGCTGCGAGTCTGGCAGGAGCCGCTGGCAATGGCGGCCGGCGTGCTGATCATCCTGATGGGGCTGAATTTCCTCGGCGTACTGCGCATCCCTTTGCTTTCACGCGAGGCGCGCTTCCAGTCGCAAGGCAAGCCGGCCAGCCTGGTCGCGGCCTATGTCATGGGCTTGGCCTTCGCCTTTGGCTGGACGCCCTGCATAGGCCCGGTGCTGGGGCCGATCCTGACGCTTGCCGGCGGCCGCGAGACGGTGGGCGAGGGCGCGCTGCTGCTTGCCGCCTATTCGCTCGGCCTCGGTATTCCCTTCCTGGTCGCGGCGCTGTTTTCAGGCGCCTTCATGCGCTTTCTCGGAAAATTCCGCGTCCATCTCGGGCGTGTCGAAAAGGCCATCGGCGCGCTGCTGGTGGTCGCCGGCGTGTTTTTCCTGACCGGCGGCGTGCAGGCGGTGTCATACTGGCTGCTCGAGAATTTTCCGGTGCTCGGGCAATTGGGATAGGTTTGCCGCCCGGCCGAAGCGCGAGGCCGTAGCTGCGGCGCAAGGGCACCGCAGCTAAGTGATCCGTTCAGCCTTCGAAATAGCCCGGCTGGTCGATATCGGCGATGAGCCCGGGTCCGCTCGGCGCCCACCCCAGCAGCGCGCGAGTCCGCTCGCTCGAGGTCGGGACATCCATCGCCGCGAACATCGCGAACCAGCCAAAATGATCGGCGGCTTCTTCCGCGGACTTGGCGACGACCGGCACGTTCAGGCGCCGGCCGATCACGCCGGCGATGTCCTTGAACGGCACGCCTTCTTCGGCGATCGCGTGATATCGCCCGCCATCGGCTCCATGCTCGAGCGCAAGCCGGTAAACGCGGGCGGTATCGAACCGATGCACGGCAGGCCAGCGATTGAGCCCTTCGCCGATATAGGCCGACACGCCCTTCTTGCGAGCGAGGTCGATGAGAATAGGAACAAAAGCGTGGTCGCCCTGGCCATGGACCGACGGAGGAAGGCGCACAACCGACGCGCGCACGCCGCGTGCCGCCAGCGCGGCGGCTATCGCTTCGGAGGCGCGGGGATACGAAGCGGAAGAGGGGACAGGCGCATCTTCCTCGGTCGCGATACGGCCCCGCGCCTGGAGCGCGGTTCCGGAGGTGACGAGCAGGGGCCGCTCGGAGCCTTCGAGTGCACCGCCCAAGGCCTCGATGGCGCGCCGGTCCATCTCGCAATTTTGCGCGAATTTCGAGAAGTCGTGGTTGAAGCCGGTATGGATCACTCCATCAGCTGCCGCTGCGCCCCTGCTGAGGCTTTCGAGGTCTTCGAGGTCACCTCGATGCACCTCGGCTCCGGTGGCTGCAAGCGACTTGGCCGACGCCGCCGAGCGGGCGAGGCCGAGCACCTGATGGCCGGCGCCGATGAGTTCTTGAACGACGGCAGAACCGACGAATCCGGTCGCTCCGGTAACGAAAACACGCATCACGACTTCTCCTTGTTCGTTTCTGACCACGACCATTTTCGCGGCTCAGTTGTGTCGTGATAGGCGCTTGAGAAAATACGATCTATGCGGTAAAGTCCGTATTGTCTTCGCAATCGTCCGGAATGACCTGTGGATCCCCTTTCAGATGTGCTCTCGCTGCTGAAGCCGCGAAACTATATGTCGGCCGGTTTCGATGCTGGTGGTGAATGGTCGATCCAGTTCCCCGACCAGCAGCAAAGCATCAAGACCGGAGCGGTGGTCTCCGGTCGGTGCTGGCTATCTGTGGAGGGCGTTGCTGACGCAGTGCGCCTTGAGACGGGAGACTGCTTCCTGCTGCCGCGTGGACGGCCTTTCCGCCTTGCAAGCGACATGAGCTTGACGCCTGTTGAAGCCGTCAAGATTTTTCCGCCTGCGCGAGCCGGCGGTGTCGTGACCCACAATGGCGGTGGTGATTTCTTTCTGGTCAGCAGCCGCTTCGCGCTTGGCGGCAATCATGCCGGCATCCTGTTGCGGATGCTGCCAGCCATTGTGCATATCCGCAAAGAGTCGGACCAGTCGGCGCTGCGCTGGTCGGTGGAGCGGATGATGCAGGAGCTGCGCAAGCCGCAGCCGGGCGGCTTTCTGATGATCCAGCACCTCGCCCACATGATGCTGGTTCAGGCGCTGCGGCTGCATCTTTCGGAAGGATTGAAAGGTGGCATCGGCTGGCTCTTTGCCCTCGCGGATAAACAGATCGGCGCGGCGATCAGCGCGATGCATGACGATCCGGCGCATGGCTGGACGTTACAGGAACTGGCGGAACGGGCCGGCATGTCGCGATCGACCTTTGCGCTCAGATTCAAGGAGACGGTCGGCGCGTCGCCGATGGACTATTTGACGCGCTGGCGAATGCTGCTGGCCGGCGACCGGCTGACGAATTCCAGCGATCCCGTCGCCGTCATAGCGCTTTCGCTCGGCTACGAATCCGAAAGCGCCTTCAGCACAGCCTTCAAGCGGGTCATGAACTGTTCGCCACGGCAATACGGCCGTGGGCGAGCCTCCAGTTTCGCATCACGCAACGAGGCGGAAGCCGCCTGAGCCGATCGGTCTGAGCGTGTCGCGGGTTGGAGGTTCCACCGTCTCACCGGAATTTAACCGCATTGGTGCAGCATGGCGCCGGTGCTACTAACGCTTCGATTCCAGACCCCTTTCAACGGTTGCTGTCCCCATGAGCCAGAGATCCTGCCTGTCCATCATCCTCGCCGCCGGCGAAGGCACGCGCATGAAGAGTGCAGTGCCGAAAGTGCTGCACACAATCGCCGGCCTGCCGATGGTTGCCCATGTCGTCAAGGCGGCCGAAGCCGCCGGCAGCGGCGAGTTGGCGCTGGTGATCGGCCACGGCGCCGATGAGATGCGCAAGGCCGCACTCAAGTTTGCGCCGAAGGCCGAGGCTTTCGTTCAGGAAAAACGTCTCGGCACCGCGCACGCCGTGCTTGCCGCACGCGCAGCAATATCAAAAGGTTATGACGACATCTTGGTGATGTTTGGCGACACGCCGTTGATCGATCCGGAAGCGCTCGCGGCGGCGCGGCTGAAGCTGGCGGAAGGTGCGGCCGTCGTCGTGGTCGGCTTCCGTACGGAAAATCCTTCGGGCTACGGCCGGCTTATCGAAAAGGCCGGCAGGCTCGTGGCCATCCGCGAGGAGAAGGACTGCTCGGACGAGGAGAAGAAAATCACCTTCTGCAATGGCGGGCTGATGGCGGTCGCCGGCAGGCACGCGCTGAATCTGCTCGATCAAGTCGGCAGCAAGAACGCCAAGGGCGAGTATTATCTCACCGACATCGTCGAGATCGCCGCTGCGCAGGGACTTGATGTCGTAGCCACCGAAGCCAGTTTCGAGAACGCGCTCGGCATCAACAACCGTGCCGAGCTTGCCCAGGCGGAAGGTATCTGGCAGGCGCGCCGGCGGCGCGAGGCGATGCTTTCTGGCGTTACGCTGATCGCGCCCGAAACCGTGTTCTTCTCGCACGACACCGAGATCGGTGCCGACACGATCGTCGAACCCAATGTCTGGTTCGGGCCGGGCGTGAAAATCGCCACGGGGGCCAAGATCCATGCCTTCAGCCATATCGAAGGCGCCACCATCGCGTCGAATTGCGATGTCGGGCCGTTCGCGCGGCTGCGGCCCGGGGCCGATCTGAGAACCAAGGCCAAGGTCGGCAATTTCTGCGAGGTCAAGCAGGCGATCGTCGAGGAGGGCGCCAAGGTCAACCATCTGACCTATATCGGCGATGCCCGCATCGGCGCCGGCGCCAATATCGGCGCCGGCACCATCACCTGCAATTATGACGGCTATTCGAAATTCTTCACCGATATCGGCGAGGGCGCCTTCATAGGCTCGAACTCCTCGCTGGTGGCGCCGGTGTCGATCGGCAAGGGCGGCTACATCGCCTCGGGCAGCGTCATCACCGAAAGCGTACCCGACGATGCGCTGGCCTTCGGCCGCGCCCGCCAGCGGACTCTAGCCGGCAAGGGCAAGGAGTTGCGAGAGCGTTTTTCTCAGGCCGCGGCGGCCCGCAAAAAAGGGTAGACTAGCGGAACTCGGCGACAAGCTGGATTTCGCCAACGATTGCATTGTTGAACGTCGACAGGTCTTCGGCCGGGATCCAGTATTCCAGATGCGCCCGGCTGCCGGCATGCTGGACGCTGTAACGGTCCAGAAAGCTGCGACGCACCTCGAAACGCGTCACGAAACCTGATCCGCTCGCGGGCACATTCCAGTCTCGGGCGATCTGGGTGGCATAGGCCTCGCTGGTGACCGGATAGAAGATCGGCTGATCGGCAAGTCGAGGAGGAAAGGCGCGCATCCCTGCCCTCTGGATCAACTCCAGTTCGCGGGGGCCAACCGGACGCCAAAGCGTCACCGTGTCAATTCGTTCGTTCATAGCCGCATCATGTCTTTGACTGATTTCTGGAGCCGTTGAGCCGAGATAGGATACATAAGCGGAGAAACTGAGCAATTGCAGTAACCGGATTGCAAGTGCGCCCTGTCATGGTGCATCTGTGCAGGATAGTCCGGCTGATACCGGACGAAATGGAATGTGATTTTTCGCGACAGCCCGGCAGTCTCTAAATAGCGCCGGGTTTGAGGTCGGAATCGGGGGCAAGCGCCATGTGCGGTATCGTTGGAATTGTGGGTAACTCGCCGGTCGCGCCGCTTATCGTCGATGCGCTGAAAAGGCTCGAATATCGCGGCTATGACTCGGCCGGCGTCGCCACGATCGAGCATGGCAGGCTTGACCGCCGCCGCGCCGAGGGCAAGCTGGTCAATCTCGAGCGCCGGCTGAAGGACGAACCGCTCGACGGCATGATCGGCATCGGCCACACGCGCTGGGCCACACATGGCGTTCCAAACGAGAGCAATGCGCATCCGCATTTTTCCGACGGCGTCGCCATCGTCCATAACGGCATCATCGAGAATTTCGCCGAATTGCGCGACGAGCTGATGCGCGACGGCTACAGCTTCGCCTCGCAGACCGATACCGAAGTCGTCGCTCATCTGGTGGCGCGCGAACTGGCCAAGGGGCTGAAGCCGGTTGAGGCGGCGCACAAGGCGCTGAAGCGGCTGGAAGGCGCCTTTGCGCTCGCCATCATGTTCAAGGGCGACGAGGATCTGATCGTCGGCGCGCGCAATGGCCCGCCGCTCGCGGTCGGTCATGGCGACGGCCAGATGTTCCTTGGCTCCGACGCCATTGCGCTTGCCCCTTTCACCAATTCGATCACCTATCTGGAAGACGGCGACTGGGCGGTGGTGCGCCGCAACGAGGTCGATATTTTCGACATGGGCGGCAACAAGGTCGACCGCAAACGCCAACAGTCGCTCAGCACGAGCTTCATGGTCGACAAAGGCAACCGCCGCCATTTCATGGAAAAGGAAATCCATGAGCAGCCGGAAGTGATCTCGCACACGCTGGCGCATTATGTTGATTTCGTCAGCGGCGTCTCGAAGCCGCTCGACCTGCCGTTCGATTTCGCCAAGATCGACCGGCTGGCGATCTCGGCCTGCGGCACCGCCTATCTCGCCGGGCTGATCAGCAAATACTGGTTCGAGCGCTATGCGCGGCTGCCGGTCGACATCGATGTCGCTTCGGAGTTCCGCTATCGCGAGATGCCGCTGTCGAAGAACGATGCCGCTTTCTTCATCTCGCAATCGGGTGAGACCGCCGACACGCTGGCGTCGCTGCGCTACTGCCGCAAGGCCGGCATGAAGATCGGCGCGGTCGTCAATGTGCGCGAATCGACCATGGCGCGCGAATCCGACGTCATCCTGCCGACGTTGGCCGGCCCGGAGATCGGCGTCGCTTCGACCAAGGCGTTCACCTGCCAGCTTTCCGTGCTGGCCTCGCTGGCGGTGCGGGCGGGCGTGGCGCGCGGAACGATTTCGCAGGAGCAGGAGAAAACGCTGATACGCGAGCTGTCGGAAGCGCCGCGTTATGCGAACCAGGTGCTAAAGCTCGACGGGCAGATCGAAAAGGTCGCGCGCGACCTCTCGCACTACAAGAATGTGCTTTATCTCGGCCGTGACACCAATTTTCCGCTGGCCATGGAAGGTGCGCTGAAGCTCAAGGAGATCTCCTACATCCATGCCGAAGGCTATGCTGCCGGCGAGTTGAAACACGGCCCGATCGCGCTGATCGACGAGAACATGCCCGTCATCGTCATCGCGCCGCATGACCGCATCTTCGAAAAGACCGTGTCGAACATGCAGGAGGTCGCGGCACGCGGCGGCAAGATCATCCTGATCACCGACAGCAAGGGCGCTGCACACGCTACGGTGAAGACGATGGAGACGATCGTTTTGCCGGACGTGCCGGAAATCATCTCGCCGATCATCTACGCGCTGCCGATCCAGATGCTCGCCTATTTCACCGCCGTGTTCATGGGCACGGATGTCGACCAGCCGCGCAATCTGGCGAAATCGGTAACGGTGGAATAGGTCTCGTTTAAAAACTTCGCCATTCCAAAGCGCCTTGGGGTTCAGTAGTGTCGCGCTGCAAACACACGCTGCGGTGAACCATGTCGGATGCTCTCAAGACCTCAGGCATGACCCGGCTGAGAAACTATTTCCTGACCGGCTTCGTCGTTTGCGCGCCGCTGGCGATTACCGCCTACATTGCCTGGTCGCTGATCGGCTGGGTCGATTCCTGGGTGAAACCCTACATTCCGGTACGCTACAATCCGGACACCTACCTGCCGTTTCCAGTGCCGGGTTTTGGGCTGATCGTTGCCTTGATCCTCATCACCTTCATCGGCTTTATGACCGCCAATATCGTTGGCCGCGCCATCGTCAATTTCGGCGAGCGCCTGCTTGGCCGCATGCCGCTGGTGCGCGGCATCTACCGTTCGCTGAAGCAGATTTTCGAGACCGTGCTGTCGAACAAGGGCGACATGTTCCGCCAGGTCGGGTTGGTCGAATATCCGCGCAAAGGGGTCTGGTCGCTGGTCTTCGTCGCCAGCGAGAAGGAAACCGAGATCAACCAGAAGCTCGACCGGGAAGGCGATCCGCTGATTGCCGTATTCATGCCATGTACGCCCAACCCGACGACGGGCTTTCTGATGTATGTGCCGAAATCCGACATTGTGCTGCTCGACATGACAATCGAGGACGGAGCCAAGCTGATCGTGTCGGCCGGCTTGGTGGCGCCGGCGGTCAAAATGGTGACGGTGAACGGCGAGCAGATCCACGGCGCGCTTGCCAATCCTCCGCTCGACACGATGCCTCAGCCGGCACGCAGGAGCCGCACGGCCTCGTCGCGGCCGAACAGATAGAGCAACAGGCGCAGCGCCGTGCCGCGATCGGACTGCAATTCCGGATCGCGCGACAGGATCAGCCGCGCATCGTCGCGAGCGGCCTCGAGCAGGTCGGCATGCGCCTCGATGCGCGCCACCTGGAAGCCCGGCGTGCCGGACTGGCGGGTGCCGAGCAACTCGCCTTCGCCGCGCAGCTTCAGATCCTCTTCGGCGATACGGAAGCCGTCCTCGGTCTCGCGCATTACCGACAAACGGCGTTTTGCCGTCTCGCCGAGCGGATCCTTGTAGAGCAGCACGCACGATGAAGGCTTGTCGCCACGCCCGACCCGGCCGCGCAATTGGTGCAACTGGGTAAGGCCAAAACGCTCGGCATGCTCGATAACCATGATTGTCGCATCAGGCACATCGACGCCGACCTCTATCACTGTGGTGGCGATCAGGATACGGGTGTCACCCTGCTTGAAGGCGCGCATCGCCTCGTCCTTGTCGGCGCCTTTCATGCGACCATGCACCAGGCCGACGCGGTCGCCGAACAGCGGCTTCAGCGAGGCAAAACGGTCCTCGGCCGACATCAGCTTGATCTCCTCGGATTCCTCGACCAGCGGACAGATCCAGTAGATTTTCTGGCCATCGGCGACGGCGTCGAGCATGCGTCCGATCAGTTCGTCGAGCCGTTCAAGCGGCAAGGTGACGGTGCGGATCGGCTGGCGGCCGGCCGGCTTTTCCGTCAGCTTCGACACATCCATGTCGCCGAATGCAGTCAGCACCAGCGTCCGCGGTATCGGCGTTGCTGTCATCACCAGCATGTCGGGCGCATCGCCCTTGGCGGTAATGGCAAGGCGCTGATGGACGCCGAAACGGTGCTGCTCGTCGACGACGGCGAACACGAGGTCACGGAACGTCACCGTTTCCTGGAACAGCGCATGGGTGCCGACGACGATGTCGATGTCACCATTGGCCAGCCCGGTCAGCGTGTCGGCACGCTCGCGGCCCTTTTCGCGACCTGTGAGGACAGCGACACGCAGGCCGGCCCGTTCCGCCAACGGCGCAATCGTTGCCAGATGCTGGCGCGCCAGGATTTCGGTCGGCGCCATCAATGCCGCCTGGCCGCCGGCCTCGACGGCACGCGCCATGGCAAGCAACGCGACCACCGTCTTGCCGGAGCCGACATCGCCCTGCAAAAGGCGCAGCATGCGTTCGGGGTCACCGAGATCGGCGTTGATTTCGGCAAGCGCCATTTCCTGCGACATGGTCAGCGAATAGGGGAGTGCCACGCGCAGTTGTTCGACTATGCGGCCGTCGCCGACGAGTGGCCGGCCAGATAATCGGCGGACCTTGGCCCGCACCAGCGCCAGCGATACCTGGCCGGCCAAGAACTCGTCATAGGCAAGGCGCCGCCACGCTGCGCCGTCGACAGAGATGTCGATCGGGTCGGCAGGATTGTGGATGCGGTTGAGCGCATCGCTAAAAGCAGGAAAGGCATGGCGGCGCTGGAACTCACCGTCCTGCCATTCGGGCAGCACCGGCAGGCGGGCCAGCGCCTGGCCGATGGCCCGGCGCAGCACCTTGCCCGAGAGCCCGGCGGTCAGCGGATAGACCGGCTCGACCAGCGGCAGGTTTTCCGCGTCGCCGGCAAGTGCGATATGGTCGGGGTGAACCATGGTCGGGCGGCCGTTGAACCATTCCATGCGGCCGGAGACGACGACATGCTCGCCTGCGGGCATTGCTTTTTCGAGATAGGCGGCATGGGCATGGAAGAAGGTCAGCGCGATCTCGCCGGTGTCGTCATGGGCGTAGACCCGGTACGGGACCGACCTGTTGCCGCGTGGCGGCGGCTGGTGGCGGTCGATGCGGACGTCGAGCGTAACGATGGCGCCTTCCGCCGAGCCGGCGATGCCAGGCCGGTTGCGGCGGTCGATGACAGTATGCGGCAGCACGAACAAGAGATCCCCGGCGCGCGCGGCCCGGTCGCCGAGGTCGGCTGCCACGACTTTTTCGATCAGGGCGCCAACTTTTGGCCCGACCCCGGCAAGCGAGGTGATCGGGACAAACAGCGGATCGAGGAGGGAGGGACGCATGATGTCAGCTTATGTTGCGGCGACTGTAGCGCAAGGCTGACACCGCCTCCTATCCACGCTATATGCGCCGCCTGGGCAAGGATGTTGCAAGATGACCGGAACGAAACGATCAAGCGAGGGGCTCGATGCCCGCCGCCGCAAGCTTCTGTTTCGTTCGTGGCACCGCGGCATGCGCGAGATGGACCTTATACTCGGCAGCTTCGCCGACGCCGAGATCGGCGCCTTGACCGGCGACGAAATCGACCAATATGAGAGGCTCCTCGACATTCCCGACACCGAATTCCTGCCTCTCGTCACTGGCGAACGCCCGGTTCCGGCGGATATCGACTGTGCCGTCCTGCAAAAAATCCTGGCTTCGCGCCGGGAGATGACCTTCTGAACAACGTGTAGCCATGAGCCTTATCCCTACGATCGGTCTGCCGAAAGGCCGCGCCGGCCAGTTCATCGTCGATGGCGTCGCCGACGGCTACGAAGCCTTTGCGCTGGTGCAGGCTGCGCACGAGATCGCCCCTGACAAGCCGGTGCTGTTCGTGGCACGCGACGGCCAGCGTCTGCCGGCGATCGTCGAGGCGCTTGCCTTTGCGGCGCCGGGCCTGCCGGTGCTGGAACTGCCGGCCTGGGACTGCCTGCCTTACGACCGCGTCTCGCCCGGCGCCGACGCCGCCGCAAGGCGGCTCGATGCACTGGCCGCAATGATTGCGCTGGCGAAGAAGCCGCACCGAGCCGTCGTCCTCACCACCGCGAATGCGCTGTTGCAACGCATTCCGCCGGCTGAACTCGTCGAGGCGCAGACCTTCCACGCCAAACCCGGCAACCAGATAGACATGAACGTGCTGGTGTCGCGGCTGGAGAATTCCGGCTTCGAGCGAGTGCCGACGGTGCGCGGCATCGGCGAATTTGCGGTGCGCGGCGGCATTCTCGATCTCTTCGCGCCCGGCTGGACGGAGGCACTGCGCCTCGATTTCTTCGGCGATACGCTGGAATCGATCCGCGTCTTCGACACCGCAACCCAGCGCACCATCGGCCAACGCAAATCGATGGCGCTGCAGGCGATGAGCGAGGTGGCGCTGACGCCGGAAACCATCAGCCGCTTCCGCCGCGCCTACATCGAAGCCTTTGGCGCGCCCTCCCGCGACGATGGGCTCTATGCGGCGGTCAGCGAGGGCAGGCGGTTTGCCGGCATGGAGCACTGGCTGCCGTTCTTCTATGAGCGGCTGGAAACCGTCTTCGACTACCTGCCCGATGCGCCTGTGGTTTTCGACCATCTGGCGCATGAGGCACTGGCCGAGCGCCACACTCTAATCCTCGACCACTACGAAGCGCGCAAGAAGCAGGCCGACGGCGCCTTGAAGGACGCGGTGCCCTACAAGCCGGTGCCGCCGGATCTGCTCTATCTGTCGCCCGAGAACCTGATTGCCTCGCTTGGCCCGCGCGAGGCGATAGATTTCACGGCCTTCGACGCGCCCGATGCCGGCGCGAAAAAGGTGTTCCATGCCGGCTCGCGCCACGGCCGCAGCTTCGTCGAGGAACGCGCCGATCCTAACGCCAACGTTTTCGACGTCGTCGTAAAACACATTTCCGACGAGCGCGCTGGACGCCGCCGCGTCATCGTCGCCGGCTGGACCGAGGGTTCGCTCGACCGGCTTGGTCAGATCCTTGCCGAGCATCATCTTGGCAATCTGAAGCCGGTGGCGACGCTTGCCGAAGCCGAAAAGCTTGAGCCAGGGGAGGCGGCGCTGGCCGTGCTGCCGCTCGAATCCGGCTTCGAGACCGAGAAACTGGTCGTCGTCGCCGAGCAGGACATTCTCGGCGACCGGCTGATCCGGCGCTCGAAGCGCAAGAAGCGTGCGTCCGACTTCATCGCCGAGGCTTCGGCCTTGTCGTCAGGCGATATCGTCGTCCATGCCGACCATGGCATTGGCCGTTTCATCGGGTTGCGTACCATCGAGGCGGTTGGTGCGCCTCACGATTGCCTCGAGATCCACTATGCCGGCGACGATCGGCTATTCTTGCCGGTGGAAAACATCGAGCTGCTGTCGCGCTATGGCTCGGATTCGGCCGAGGCGACGCTCGACAAGCTTGGCGGTGGCGCCTGGCAATCGCGCAAGGCGCGGCTGAAGAAACGCCTGCTCGACATGGCCGGGCAGCTGATCCGCATTGCCGCCGAGCGGCAAATGCGGGCAGCACCGGCGCTGGTGCCGGCGGAAGGCCTCTATGGCGAGTTTGCAGCGCGTTTTCCTTATGAGGAGACCGATGACCAGCAGACCGCGATCGATTCAGTCGTGGATGATCTAGGCGCCGGAAAGCCGATGGACCGGCTGATCTGCGGTGACGTCGGCTTCGGCAAGACCGAAGTTGCACTTCGCGCCGCCTTCATTGGGGCGATGGAAGGCTTTCAGGTGGCCATAGTAGTGCCGACGACATTGTTGTCGCGCCAGCATTTCAAGACTTTCTCGCAGCGCTTCTCCGGCCTGCCGATCCGCGTCGCCCAGGCCTCGCGGCTGGTCGGCGCCAAGGAATTGGCGGAGACCAAGAAGGGCATCGCCCTAGGCCAGATCGACATCGTCGTCGGCACGCATGCACTGCTCGGCTCCTCGATCTCGTTCAAGAATCTTGGTCTGCTGATCATCGACGAGGAGCAGCATTTCGGCGTCAAGCACAAGGAGCGGCTGAAGGATCTGAAGACCGACGTCCACGTTCTGACTTTGTCGGCGACGCCGATCCCACGCACGCTGCAGCTTGCCTTGACCGGCGTGCGCGAGTTGTCGCTGATCGCTACGCCGCCGGTCGACCGCCTGGCGGTGCGCACCTTCATCTCGCCCTTCGATCCGCTGGTCATCCGCGAGACGCTGCTCAGAGAACGCTACCGCGGCGGCCATTCCTTCTACGTCGTACCGCGCATCAGCGATCTCGCGGAAATCCATGATTTCCTGCGCGAATCCGTGCCTGAGCTGAAAGTGGCCGTGGCCCACGGCCAGATGCCGCCCGGCGAACTCGACGACATCATGAACGCCTTCTATGACGGCCAGTACGATGTGCTTTTGTCGACCACAATCGTCGAATCCGGCCTCGATATACCGACCGCCAACACGCTGATCGTGCACCGCGCCGATATGTTCGGACTGTCGCAGCTCTATCAGCTGCGTGGCCGCGTCGGGCGTTCGAAGGTGCGCGCCTATGCGCTGTTCACGCTGCCGGCCAACCGCAAGCTCACCGATACGGCCGAGCGTCGGCTGAAAGTGCTGCAGTCGCTCGACACGCTCGGCGCCGGTTTCCAGCTGGCCAGCCACGACCTCGATATCCGCGGCGCCGGCAATCTGCTTGGCGAAGAGCAGTCGGGCCACATTAAGGAGGTCGGCTTCGAGCTCTACCAGCAGATGCTGGAGGAGGCGGTGGCCGAAGTGAAGGATTCCGGCGAGGTGCAGGACGGCGGCTGGTCGCCGCAGATCGCCGTCGGCACGGCGGTGATGATCCCGGAAAGCTACGTCCCGGATCTGCAGCTCAGGCTGGCGCTCTATCGCCGTCTTGGCGATCTCGAAAATACGGAAGAGATCGATGCTTTCGGCGCCGAGCTGATCGACCGGTTCGGGCCGCTGCCGGAAGAGGTAAAGCATCTGTTGAAGATCGTCTTCATCAAGGCGCTTTGCCGCAAGGCCAACGTGGAGAAGCTCGACGCCGGGCCGAAAGGCGTCGTCATCCATTTCCGCAAGCGGGAATTCCCCAATCCGGTCGGGCTGGTCAAGCTCATCGGCGAACAGGGCTCGCTGGCCAAGATCCGACCCGACCAGAGCGTCGTCTTCAGCCGCGACTGGGCGACGCCCGAGAAGCGGCTGGCTGGCTCAGCGGTTGTCATGACGCAGCTGGCGCGGCTGGTGGAGAAGGCGGCGTAGCAGCGCGTCGCTGGTGCTCTGGGCACAGCCGCACCGGCACTTTCGCAGTGCCGTGCTCATTCGCCACGCGACCACTTCCGGTCTAGAATAGGAAATCGGCTTCGTGTATGGAGCCGCGACCCCATATGGGGCGGATTGGCGGGCGATGGCGTCCGTGTGAAAGAGCGTTAGGTGTTTCGATGACGAAATGGTCGCCGAATTCGTGGAGAGCTAAGCCGATCCAGCAGGTTCCTGCCTATCCGGATCTTGCCGCGCTGAGGAACACGGAAGCCCAGCTTGCCACGTTTCCGCCGTTGGTTTTTGCAGGTGAGGCACGCAAGCTGAAGAAGCAGCTTGCGACCGTCGCTGCCGGAGACGCATTCCTTCTGCAGGGCGGCGATTGCGCCGAGAGCTTCGCCGAGCATGGCGCCGACAATATCCGCGACTTCTTCCGCGTCTTCCTGCAGATGTCGGTGGTACTGACCTTCGCCGGCGCGCAGCCGGTGGTGAAGGTCGGCCGTGTCGCCGGCCAGTTTGCCAAGCCGCGCTCGTCCGACAATGAGACCAAGGGCGGTGTGACGCTGCCGAGCTATCGCGGCGACATCATTAACGGCATCGAGTTCGACGCCAAGTCGCGCATTCCCGATCCTGCAAGACAGGAGATGGCGTACCGCCAGTCGGCGGCGACGCTCAACCTTTTGCGTGCCTTCGCCCAAGGTGGCTATGCCAGCCTGGAGAACGTGCATCAATGGATGCTTGGCTTCGTGTCCGACAGCCCGCAGGGGGAGAAATACGAGTCGCTCGCCAACCGCATCACCGAGACGATGGACTTCATGAAGGCCGTCGGCATCACCTCGGAGACCAATTACGCGCTGCGCGAGACCGATTTTTACACCAGCCACGAAGCGTTGCTGCTCGGCTATGAGGAGGCGCTGACCCGCGTCGATTCGACCTCCGGCGACTGGTACGCCACCTCCGGCCACATGATCTGGATCGGCGATCGCACGCGCCAGCCCGACCATGCCCATGTCGAATACTGCCGTGGCATCAAGAACCCGCTCGGCCTGAAATGTGGCCCGTCGCTGACGCCGGATGGCCTGTTGCAGCTCATCGACCTGCTCAATCCGGAGAACGAGCCCGGCCGGCTGACGCTGATCGCGCGTTTCGGTTCCGACAAGGTTGCTGACCACCTGCCGAAGCTGGTGCGCGCGGTGCAGAAGGAAGGCCGCAGCGTGGTGTGGTCGTCCGACCCGATGCATGGCAACACCATCGAGGCCGCCGGCTACAAGACACGGCCGTTCGACCGCATCCTGAAGGAGGTGCAGACCTTCTTCGAGGTGCATCGCGCCGAAGGCACGCATCCGGGCGGCATCCATGTCGAGATGACCGGCAAGAACGTCACGGAATGCACCGGTGGCGCCCGCGCCATCACCGCCGAAGAGCTGCAGGATCGCTACCACACCCATTGCGATCCGCGCCTCAACGCTGACCAGGCGATCGAGTTGGCGTTCCTGGTCTCCGATCTGCTCAAGAAGACCCATCCGGTGCAGCACAAGCAGGCCGTCAATGGCTGATACGATCTGAACTGTGATGTCATTGAAGAAGCGCCGGGCGAAAACCGGCGCTTTTTCTATTCAATCCCGCCGGTGTCGCATTTGCTCGTGCCTAACGCGCGCAAAACTGGAATCCTGCCAGGCGATGGCAATTGCATCGGGAGGCCGACATGACTGACAGTCACTGCGGATCATGCTTGTGCGGGGCAGTGCGGTTCCAGACACGAGGACCGCTACGCGGTGTCGTCTACTGCCATTGCTCGCAGTGCCGGAAGCAGAGCGGGCATTTTTATGCGGCGGCCAACGTTGCCGACCGCGACATCACAATCACCGGCGCGGAGAGCATCACCTGGTACGAGGCCTCTTCGTTCGCCAGGCGCGGCTTCTGCAAGACATGCGGCTCTCTGCTGTTCTGGAAGCCGAGCGATGACGGCTATGTTTCGGTCATGGCAGGGCTGTTCGACGCGCCAACCGGGCTTCAAGGAGAATGCCATATCTTCGTCGGCGACAAGGGCGATTATTACGCCATCGATGATGGGCTGCCGCAGTTCGAGAAGTCGACGCCGTCGATCAAGGTGGCAGGCGACTGATTTTGAAGAGGTCGCCTTATTCCCTTGGTCCAGCCATTGCGCTAATCCCCTGCCGGTGATTCCGAAGGGTTTTGGTATGCAGCGGCTGATCGACGCTTTTTACAATTCGGTGCGGGCGTTTCGCAAACTGGCGGCCAGCGAGGAGGCTTTCCAGCTGGAGCTGACACTGCTCGTGCTTGCCTTGCCGCTCGGCTGGTTCCTTTCGGAATCGTGGCGCGGCTATGCGTTGCTGATCGGCGCGGTGCTGCTCATGATCATGATCGAGGTGTTGAACACCGGCATCGAGGCGGCATGCGACGCGTTCAGCCGCGAATTCAACATCGATATCCAACTGGCCAAGGATTGCGGTTCGCTGGCGGTGCTGATTTCGGTGGCGATCGCTGCCGGCGTCTGGGGCGTCGCCGTCATCGAGCGGATCCTCGGGGTACCGATCTGAGGTTTCAGACACTACATGCCGTCACTGCATCTCTCGTTTTGACCATGATCTTTTCCGAAGACCGGTACCACTTTCGGGATCATGGTCTGAGGAAACCGATATGGCCGATACCGCCGGATTTCTGCTGCTCGAACGTGAGGGCCTGCCGGACGATCTTCGCTGGCTGGTTGAAAAATTTCCACGCGAGGTCTGGCAGGCGCATGCCAACATCCACGGCATAGCCAATATGTGGCTGCAGCGGCACGACATGTTCCGCGAGCTTGGCGGCATGCTCACCAGTGGTATTGGCGATTATCGGGATGGTAGGCTGAACGCGCAGGAATTCGCGCGCTGGTTCGCGCCGCGCCTCAACCATTTCCTCGGCAATCTCGACGGCCACCACAATGTCGAGGACCATCATTATTTCCCGGTCTTCGCCAGGGCCGAGACCCGTCTGAAGCGCGGCTTCGAAATCCTGGATGCCGATCACCACACAATCCATGAGGGACTGGAGCGCAATGCCCAGGCGGCAAATGCCTTCATCCGCACGCTTCAGGAGAGCGAAGACAAACAGCGTTTCGCCGCCGATGCCTATGCTGACGAGAACAGCCGGCTGATCGCCATGTTGACCCGGCATCTTGCCGACGAGGAAGACCTGATCATTCCGCTGATCCTCGAGAAGGGTGATCGTGCGCTCGGCATTGATTGACGATCAGCTTCCCTTGTGGAGTTCCTTCTTGGCGACGATATGGGCCGCGAGCCAGCCGAGGATGGCCACAACGAGGCCGATTGCCAGAGCGATCAGCAACCGCTCGTGGCGGGCCAGCGCCTGGCCGACGATGTGCTCCGCGCCCAGCCCGAAGACATAACCGACAGTGCAGAACAGTGCCGCCCAGACTACCGACGAGATGGCGTTGAGGATGATGAAGTGCGCCGCGGCGATGCCCGACAGCCCGGCCGCGATTCCGCCGACCAGTCGCAGGCCATAGATGTAACGGTTCGACAGCACGAAAATGTTGGGATGAGAGGTGACAAGGCGGTAGGCGTGGCTGAAGCCCGGCCGGGCTCGGAGCCTGATCACGAATTTATGGTCGGCGAAGCTCCGTCCCAAGATGAAGAAGAACGTGTCGCCACCGAAGGCGCCGAGCGCCGCCGCGAGGAAGGCCTGCCACGGGACGAAGACATGCTGATGCGCGAAAAAACCGCCGAGAATGGCGGCGCTTTCGCCCTCGGCGACGCAGCCCAGAAAAACCGCGACCAGCCCATATTGCTCAATGAGACGATGGATGACTTCCGTCATGAAGACGTTCGCTGCTTCGACAGAATGTCGTCGATGCGCTTCACCTGCTCGGCCAGCCGGGCGATCTCGTCTCGCATGCCGATGATCTGGCTGTGGCGCAGTTCGTCGAGCTTTTCGTGTAACGCCATGATCTCGATCTCGGCCTTGAGATTAACCTCATAGTCGTGCGCGGCGTCGATTCGATCGCGCTCCGTCTGGCGGTTCTGCGCCATCATGATCACTGGCGCCTGCAGGGCGGCAACCATGGAAAGCACGAGATTGAGGAAGATGAAGGGATAGGGATCGAAGGCGGCGCGCGACAAGAGCCAGACATTGCCTGCCGTCCACAGGATCAGGAAGCCAATGAATGCCAGGATGAAGGACCACGAGCCGCCGATCCGGGCGATGGTGTCGGCCAGGCGATCTCCAAACGTCTGGTGAAAGGCGACGGCCTTGTTGGTGTCCTTGGAGATCGTGGTGCGCTCGAGCGTAGATTGCAGTACCCGACTTTCGAGCGCGCTGAGGCCGTCCGGCTTTCGCTTCAGCCAGCGGCTTGCCAGGTCCTCGATCGTTTTGTTCATCGTCGCCTCCGTCGTCAGCGATGAGGTAGAAGCTGCCGGTTCATACGGGAAGTGGTAGATTGACGCGATGGGATCAGGAAACAATGGTGGATTTTCAGAAAATTCGCGCCCGTGCAGCGAAGCGCAAAGGCGGTGAGGCAGCGCTGACGTCGCTGCTGGGTCCTATGCCCGATAATGCCGCGGTGGCAAAGATTGCGGACGACCGGATCCTGTCGACCATGGCCGAGCGGGTTTTTGCCGCCGGCTTTGTCTGGCGCGTCATCGAGCAGAAATGGCCGGGTTTCGAGGAAGCATTTCTTGGCTTCGAGCCGAAGCGGCTGCTGTTCCAGCCTGACGATTTCTGGCACGATCTCACAGCCGACAAGCGCATCGTCCGCAATCCGCAGAAGATCAAATCCGTACGCGACAACGCAGCCTTCGTCGAGCGCGTGTCGAAGGAGCATGGCAGCTTCGGCAAGTTCCTGGCCAATTGGCCGGCGGATGACCAGGTCGGATTGATGGCCTATCTCGGCAAGCACGGCAGCCGGCTCGGCGGCAATACCGGCCAGTATTTTCTGCGCTGGCTGGAGTGGGACGCCTTCATCGTCTCGGCCGACATGGCGGCAGCGCTGCGCGACGCCGGGCTCGACCTCGCGCAGAGCCCGACATCGAAGAAGGACCTGGGCAAGATCCAAGTGCAGATAAACGCCTGGGCGGCGGAAACCGGGCTGCCGCGCCGGCACATTTCGCGCATTCTGGCAATGTCGATCGGCGAGAACCATCCGCCGGAAGCCTTGCGCGAATATATGGGCGAATAGGATCGACTGTTTGGTCCAAACGAACGCCATTGCCCGACGAATTTTGCCGCGCTAAACCCACGGGCATGACAGACAAGACCGCTCCAGACATATTGCGCATCGCCGTCGCCCAGCTCAATCCGACGGTCGGCGACGTCGCCGGCAATCTTGCCAAGGCACGCGAGGCGAGGGCGGATGCCGCCCGCCAAGGCGCCGACCTCGTGCTGTTTACCGAGCTTTTCCTTGCCGGCTATCCGCCTGAGGATCTGGTGCTGAAGCCCGCCTTCCTGAAGGCCTGCGAGCGGGCGGCGGAGGATTTCGCCGGCGATACCGCCGACGGCGGCCCGGGTTTCGTCATCGGCACGCCGTTGAAGCGCAAGACCGGCACGCACAATTCGATCATCTTTGCCGATGGCGGCAAGATCCTTGCCGAACGCTACAAGCTCGATCTGCCGAATTACGGTGAGTTCGACGAGAAGCGCGTCTTCCAGGCCGGCCCCGAGATCCAGGGGCCGGTCAATTTCCGCGGCGTGCGCGTGGGAGTGCCGATCTGCGAAGATATCTGGGGCGAGGTTGCCGTCTGCGAGACGCTGGCCGAAAGCGGCGCGGAAATCCTGCTGGTCCCGAACGGCTCGCCCTATTACCGCGGCAAGGTCGACGTCCGCCACCAGATCGTCATCCGCCAGGTCATCGAATGCGGACTGCCGATTATCTATGCCAACCAGCTTGGCGGCCAGGACGAGCTGGTTTTCGATGGCGCATCGTTTGCCATAGGTTCTGACAAGACGCTGGCCTTCCAGATGAGCCAGTTCGAGGAGACGGTCAACGTCACCACCTGGAAGCGAAAGAATGACATCTGGGTCTGCTCTGACGGACCGATGTCGAAAATCCCGGAAAAGGAGGAGGCCGACTATCGCGCCTGCATGTTGGGCCTGCGCGATTACGTCAACAAGAACGGCTTCAAGAATGTCGTGCTCGGCCTCTCCGGCGGCATCGATTCGGCGATCTGCGCGGCACTTGCCGTCGATGCGCTCGGCGAGGAACGGCTGCGCGCCGTGATGATGCCTTACCGCTACACTTCGAAGGACTCGCTCAAGGATGCCGAGGACTGCGCCCGCGCGCTCGGCTGCCGCTACGACATCGTGCCGATCTTCGAGCCAGTCGAGGGTTTCCTGCACACGTTGACACAGCTTTTCGAGGGCACCAAGGAAGGCATCACCGAGGAAAACCTGCAGAGCCGGGCCCGCGGCACCATCCTGATGGCGATTTCCAACAAGTTCGGCTCGATGGTGGTCACCACCGGCAACAAAAGCGAGATGTCGGTCGGCTACGCGACGCTCTATGGCGACATGAATGGCGGCTTCAATCCGATCAAGGACCTCTACAAGATGCAGGTCTATGCGCTGTCGCGCTGGCGCAACGCGCATGTGCCGCCGGGTGCGCTCGGTCCGTCCGGCGAGGTGATCCCGAACAACATCATCGACAAGGCGCCCTCGGCGGAACTGCGAGAGAACCAGACGGACCAGGATTCGCTGCCGCCCTATCCGGTGCTCGACGACATATTGGAGTGCCTGATCGAAAACGAGATGGGTGTCGACGACATCGTCGCGCGCGGCCATGACCGGGCGACGGTGACGCGCGTCGAGCACCTGCTTTACGTCGCCGAATACAAGCGCCGGCAGGCGGCGCCCGGTGTGAAGATCACCAGGAAGAATTTCGGCCGCGACCGCCGCTATCCCATTACCAACCGGTTCAGGGATGGCGGGTAGGCGATTGGCCTGTTTAACGGTTTAGCCATGGCCAACCTTGAAATCAGCTTTGACCCGTCGCGGATCGACTTCCGGGCGACGTCCGACATTTTGAAGGAGAGCTATTGGGGCAGTGGCCGCAGCGACGAACTGCACCGCCGCGCCTTCGCCAACTCACTGTGCGTCGGCGCCTATGTCGGCGGCAATCAGGTCGGCTTCGGCCGGGCGATCACCGACCGTACGGTATTTGCCTATCTCGCCGACATAATTGTCTGGCCCGGGTATCGCGGACAAGGCATCGGAACCCGGCTTGTCCAGGCGCTTATCGACCACTCGGACGTCAAGACGGTCACGCATTGGAGCCTGTCGACCAACGACGCCCATGCGGTTTACGAAAAGCTCGGCTTCAGGCCTTCCACCGACGGCCGCTATATGCGCTTCGACCGTATCCCGGCAACCTGAACAGAGGCAGCGCACAACCCGCGATTGTTGCAAAATCGTCTCACTGCTTGGACCAGATGCGCTTTTGGCTATCTACTGACTTGGCGCGGCGTTGAGGCGTCTCTATAAACACCTCTCCGCGATTCCCCTTCAGGAGGAACCGAATGCCAGGATTTGACATCGTTATGCGAGGCCGCGAAGCCTAGGTCTTGGTCAGTGCGCCGCGAGATAGCCTCGCGGCAAGGCTGAACCGAGGCAGGTATTTCGCCGCTGCCGGTCGCCGCCCCTCTACAGGGCCGCCAAATACGCCAAACCTCCGCATCTCCGGGCGCCAAACGGCGCCGACGCGGTTTTTCAATTTCTACTTTCGTGGGATCGGGCTCGTTTGCGCCCGAATGACATCATGACTCGTTTTCGAATAGATTTGCGCGCGGGCGCCTTTCGCAGCGTTCTTGGCTTCACGCTCAGCCATTGGCGACGTCAGCCGTGGCGGCTTGCCGGCATTATGGGCACGTTCCTGCTGTCGACCTTGGCCGACGTGCTGACGCCGCTCTATTCCGGCCGGCTGGTCGACGCCGTTGCCAGTAGTGCCACAGCCGACGATGCCGCATGGAATGCGGCGATGGCTGCCTTTTCGATGCTGGTGGCGCTGGCGCTCACCGGTGTCGTGCTGCGCAATCTCGCCTTCATGGCCATCGTCGAGCTGACGTTGAAGATGATGGCGGATATTGCCGCCGACGCCTTCCACCGCGTCCAGCGCTTTTCCACCGACTGGCATGCCAACAGCTTCGCCGGATCGACGGTGCGCAAGATAACGCGCGGCATGTGGGCGCTCGACCTGCTCAACGACACGATCCTGATCGCGCTGCTGCCATCGGTCGTCATGCTCGTCGGCTCGACGCTGCTGCTTGGCTGGTTCTGGCCGCTGATGGGTGCTGTCGTCGCCACCGGTTCGGTTCTGTTCATCGCGGTGACGACGATGCTGTCGCTTGGCTATGTCGCGCCCGCGGCAAGGCTTGCCAATGCGTGGGATACACGGCTTGGCGGCTCGCTGGCCGATGCGGTGAGCTGCAACGCCGTGGTCAAGGGTTTTGGCGCCGAGGAACGCGAGGAGACGCGGCTTGCCGAGGTCGTCGCCAAATGGCGCGGTCGCACGCGCCGCACCTGGATGCGCGGCACCGTCAACGGCACCACGCAAGGGACGATGCTGCTGCTTTTGAGGGCAGCGGTCATCGGGTTCTCCCTGCTGTTGTGGTCGTGGGGGCAGGCGAGCGCCGGCGATGTCGCCTTCGTGCTGACCTCATTCTTCGTGCTGCAAGGCTATCTGCGCGACATCGGCACACATATCCGCAATCTGCAGCGCTCGATCAACGACATGGAGGAACTGGTCGACTTCCAGTCCGAACCACTCGGCATTGAGGATCGGCCCGGCGCCAAACCGATCCGGATCACCGATGGCCGTATCACCTTCGACAATGTCACGTTCCATTATGGCAGCCACCGCCTGCCGCTCTATCGCGACTTTTCGGTGGACATCGCGCCGGGCGAGCGGGTCGGGCTGGTTGGCCATTCGGGCTCCGGCAAAACGACATTCGTCAAGCTGATCCAGCGCCTCTATGACGTGACCGCGGGAAATATCCTGATCGACGGCCAGGACATTGCCGGTGTCGCGCAGGCGTCGCTGCGCGCACAGATCGCCATTGTCCAGCAGGAGCCGATCCTGTTTCACCGGTCGCTGGCCGAAAACATCGCCTATGCCCGGCCGGCCGCCACGCAGGCCGAGATCGAGCACGCGGCGCGGTTGGCCAGCGCGCATGACTTCATCGCCAATTTGCCGAAAGGCTATGGCACGCTGGTCGGCGAGCGTGGCGTAAAGCTATCGGGTGGTGAGCGTCAGCGCGTTGCAATCGCACGCGCCTTTCTTGCCGATGCGCGCATTCTCATCCTGGATGAGGCAACGTCGAGTCTCGATTCGGAATCGGAGGTGCTGATCCAGCAGGCGATGGAGCGGTTGATGGTCGGCCGCACGACGCTGGTCATTGCCCACCGGCTGTCGACGGTGCGGGCGCTGGACAGGCTTTTGGTGTTCGATCGCGGCCGCATCGTCGAAGAGGGCTCGCATGACCAGCTGATCCGGCTGCAAGGCGGCATCTACCGCCGGCTGTTCGAACGCCAGGCGCTTGAGCTGACCAAAAGCATGGTGATCTGACGGTTGCGGCGCCGCGCGTCCTGATGGACGCGTGGCGCTGCAGTCTTTTCTTCGCCTTCGTCATGTTCTATGTCTGCCGCCGAGCGCGGGGGCGCGTCTTGTCAACAGCAAAACCATCCGGTACGCCCCGCTCATGACAGTTACCGTCCGTTTCGCCCCGTCACCGACCGGCCGCATCCATATCGGCAATGCGCGCACCGCTTTGTTCAATTGGCTGTTTGCCATCAAGAACAAGGGCCGCTTCATCCAGCGCTTCGACGATACCGACGTTGCCCGTTCGACGCAGGAATTTTCCGACGCCATCCTTTACGACCTGCATTGGCTGGGCATCTTCCCCGACGCCACGGAGTATCAGTCGCGGCGGGTCGAAATCTATGATGCCGCACTGGAAAGACTGAAGGAGGCGCGCCTCGTCTATGCCTGCTATGAGACACCTGAAGAGCTCGACCTGAGGCGCAAGGTGCGCCGCACGCGTGGTCTGCCGCCAGTCTATGGCCGCGAGGCGCTGACGCTGGCACCCGAGCAGGTCGCGGAATATGAGGCCGATGGCCGGCGGCCGCACTGGCGCTTTCTGCTGCCCAACTTCACCGGCGATCCGCTGCAGCCGGAGCGCACTGAAATCCACTGGAACGATCTGGTGCGCGGCGAGGAGACCGTCGACCTCGCCTCGCTTTCAGATCCAGTTTTGCGGCGCGAGGACGGCACCTATCTCTACACGCTGCCTTCGGTGATCGACGACATCGAAATGGGCGTCAGCCATGTCATTCGTGGCGACGACCACGTCACCAATACCGGCGTCCAGATAGCCCTGTTCCGGGCGCTCAGCGCCGAGCCGCCGGTGTTCGGCCACCACAATCTTCTGACAACAGCATCAGGCGAGGGGCTTTCCAAGCGCACCGGCGCGCTGTCCATCCAGAGCCTGCGTGAGAGCGGCATCGAGCCAATGGCGGTCGCTTCGCTGGCGGTGCTCGTCGGTACCTCGGAAAACGTCGTGGCGGTGCCGACGATGGCTGAACTTGCCGAGCGCTTCGATCCGGCTGCAACATCGAAATCCGCCGCCAAATTCGATCCGGACGAGCTCTTCGTGCTCAACCGCACGTTGCTGCACCACATGCCGTTTTCCGAGGCGCGCGACCGGCTGATCGTGCTCGGCATCTCTGGCGAACAGGCCGAGCCTTTCTGGCTGGCGGTGCGCGGCAATCTCGACAGGCTGGCTGATGCGGCGATCTGGTGGCGTACGCTTCGAGACGGTCCAGAGGAGCCGGCGGAGTTTTCCGACGATGACCGCGACTTTCTTCGCCAGGCGTTCGAACTGCTGCCGGAGGAGCCTTGGAACGGCGCCGTCTGGAAAGACTGGACCGGCAAGATCCGAGAAGCGAGCGGTCGTAAGGGCAAGGCGCTGTTCATGCCGCTCAGGCTGGCGCTTACGGGACAGCCTTCGGGTCCGGAGCTTGCAGATCTGTTGCCGCTGCTGGGTCGGGAAGGAACGTTGGCCCGACGACCCTGACCTTGCGCTGTTCCGGCGGCGGCAGCGATGTCGGCGAAGGCACGGGCTTGACGGCAAGGCGTCTGATCGCCTCACGGTCGAGGCCGCCTTGCGCATTGGCCAAGGACTCCGGGTCGACGCCCGGATCAGGCTTGGCAACCGGCAGCGGCATGAACGGGGTACTCTCTACATTCGACTCAGATTGTTCCCGGGTTGGCGGGTTGCCGGCGATGATCTCGAAATTCTGCGCGGCATTGCAGCCGCAGGCCGGCGGCCGCGGCATGTCGGACTGCTTGTAGAGGTAGGCCGTCGGCAGTTCGATATAAGGCCTGCCGGTCACCGAAGACGTCATGGACGCCGAATCGCCATTCATGCCGCGCGTGTAGAAAACCTGCATTTCGGTGCCGGGGCAGCTCGATTCGCAATTCTTCTGGTCGCGCTCGAAATCGCCCAGTGAGGCGGCATTCGACATCGGGAAGAAATAACCGTCGCAGGTGCGCACGCACATGGTGCGGAATTCGCCTTGGGGCTGGCCCATGTCGGCGTTGTTGAGCATGGTGCGGATGTTGCCCGGCTGGCTTAGCTCTTCGGCCTGGCTGGGCCCTTCAGGCTGGTCGGGCGCGCCCGGTTCACTTGTGTCACTGCCCAAAAGCTGGTCGAGCAGGTTTCGGTGGCCGTTTTCACGGCTGGCTTCGCGGACCGGTGCGGGCGTCGGCGGCGCCGCATCATCGCGGCAGCCATTGGCGTCAAGCAACGTCAATATGCGCGCGCGATCGCGTCGCGAACCACCGCCGGCAAGGTCGGCGCGCTTGGCCTGCAGGGCGTCGAGATTGGCTGCCATGCGATCGATGGTGGCGTCAAGTGCCGCGCATGCGTTGGCGTTGCGGCGAGACAGCGAAAAGCCGCAGCCGGCGCTGCTGGCCTGGCTGACGGCCTTTGAAATCTGCTGGCGTTGCCGGACGATTGCGTCGTCATATTTCCTGAGCAAGGCCGGTTTGCCGCCGCCACCACGAGAAGCGGCGGCAAGATCGGCTTCAAGCTGGCGGCAGAGGCGCGGAGCGGCCTGCGCCTGAGTGACGGCAATGTCGCACAGTAGCAGGGCACCGAGCAGCGCGGCGGCACGCGTCAGCTTCCAACATGCGCCCGTCATCCCTCCGAAACTCCGCCTGCCTGTCGTTCAGAAAGCTACCGCGCTTGCGGTTAACCGTTTGTTTAGCATACCGCCGATTCCAGCTTCAGCCCAAATCGGCGATGGCTTGCGCCAGTGCGCGGCTTCGATCACGACGGTGCTGTCATATCGACCACGCCACACGACATATTCGGACAGAGCCAGAACCGCGACATCCTGGCGTTGCACGAAAAAAGGCGTATTCGCCCAGAAGAATGCCTGCATCCAGCAATGCCCGGAGGCTTGGCATGACCGCGATTACCCGTCGAGCCGCACTGCAATTTGGTCTTTTGTGCCTGGCGATGCCGGTTGCCATGGCGCAGGAAAAGCCCATCACGCCGGATTGGGGCACCAAATTGGTCGAAGCCGCCCGTGAGCAGATCGGCGTCACCACACTCTACGATCCGACCTATACACGCCTGGCCTATCCGGGCGGGGACGTTGAGCCCGAGCGGGGTGTGTGCACGGATGTCGTGATCCGTGCCTATCGCCGCGCCTTCGATGTCGATCTGCAAGAGCTGGTGCATGAGGATATGCGGGCCAATTTTGCCGCCTATCCGAAGGTTTGGGGCTTGAAAGCGCCCGACCGCAACATCGACCACCGCCGTGTGCCCAACCTTGCGGTCTATTTCGAGCGGCGCGGTGCTGCCTTGCCCGTCAGCCAAGACCCGGCCGACTATCGGCCAGGGGATCTCATCGCCCAGATGCTGCCCGGCAATCTGTCGCATATTGCCATCGTGTCGTCCAATCGCTCCACATTGGTACCGACAAGAAGACTGGTCATTCACAATATCGGCGGCGGCGCCAGGGAAGAGGACACTTTGTTTGCCTTCAGGCAGACAGGGCATTTCCGGTTCAGGCCAATCTGAGAAAGCCCGCGGCTACCCCAGATCGACGATGGCTTGCGCCTTGTGCGCGGCTTCCACCACGGCCAGTGCCGTCATGTTGACGACGCCGCGCGACGTGACCGACGGGGTCAATATGTGCGCCGGGCTATCGGTGCCGAGCAGGATCGGGCCGACATGCAGCGCGTCCATCATTGTGCGCAGTGCCGTCAGCGTGATGTTCGCCGAATCGAGATTGGGAAACACCAGCAGATTGGCTTCGCCCTTCAGCCGCGAATGCGGATAGACGCGTTGGCGCAGCTGTTCCGACAGTGCCGAGTCGGCATGCATCTCGCCGTCGCATTGCAGGTCGGGCGCGATGCGCGCCAGGATTGCCGCTGCCTGCCGCATCTTCATGGCGCTTGGCGAATCGCGGGAGCCGAAATCCGAATGCGAAAGCAGGGCTGCCTTGGGCTCGATGCCGAAACGCTGAATCTCCTCGGCCGCCAGAACGGTCATTTCCGCAATCTCCTCGGCGGTCGGGTCGACCGAGACATGGGTATCGGTGAGGAAAATGATGCCTCGCTGCGAGATCAGCATCGAAAGCGTCGACAGGTCGCGATCCCTAATGCCGGCGCGCGGTCCGATGATCAGCGTGACGTTGCGCAAATGGCGCTCGAAACGGCCTTCGAGGCCGCAGACCATGGCGTCGGCATCGCCGCGTTTCAGGGCAAGGGCGGCGATCACCGTATTGTCGGTGCGCACCATGGTGCGCGCCGCTTCCGTCGTCACGCCACGCCGGCCGGCAAGCTCGATCAAGAGATCGACGTAGTGACGGTAACGCGGATCGTCTTCCGGGTTGATCAAGCCGAAATCGACGCCCGGCTTGATGCGCAGCCCGTAGCGCTTCAGCCGCACCTCGATGACATGCGGGCGGCCGATCAGGATCGGTTCGGCAATGCCTTCCTCGAGCACGACCTGCGCGGCGCGAAGCACGCGCTCGTCCTCGCCGTCGGCATAGATGACGCGCTTGGCGCTCGACGTCTTGGCCATCGAGAATACCGGCTTCATGACCAGGCCGGAGCGGAAGACGAAGCGGTTCAGCTTGTCGATATAGGCGGCGAAATCGGTGATCGGCCGGGTCGCGACGCCGGTCTCGCAGGCTGCCTTGGCGACGGCAGGGGCAATGCGCAGGATCAGCCGCGGATCGAAAGGCGAGGGGATCAGGAACTCAGGACCGAAGATCGGCGTCTCGCCGGAATAGGCGCGGGCGGCGACATCGGACGGCTCTTCGCGGGCAAGGGCTGCGATCGCCCGCACCGCAGCCATCTTCATCTCCTCGTTTATGGCGCTGGCTCCGCAGTCCAGCGCGCCACGGAAGATATAAGGAAAACAGAGTACGTTATTGACTTGATTGGGGAAATCGGAGCGGCCCGTGCAGATCATCGCGTCGGGCCGTGCTGCACGTGCCGCTTCCGGCATGATCTCGGGATTGGGGTTGGCCAGCGCCAGGATGAGCGGCTTGGGCGCCATGTGGTGCAGCAATTCCGGTTTCAGCACGCCGGCGGCAGACAGGCCGAGAAACACGTCGGCGCCGGGCAGAACGTCGGCCAGCGTGCGCGCTTCGGTGTCCTTCACATAAGGGTCTTTCCAGCGGTCCATCTCCTCGACGCGGCCCTTATGGGCGACGCCGAACCGGTCGGTGACCCAGATGTTTTCGACCCGCGCGCCGAGCGAGACCAGAAGGTTGAGGCACGCAAGCGCCGCAGCGCCGGCGCCTGACGTGACGATCTTGATGTCCGAGATGGACTTGCCGGCGAATTCCAGCCCGTTGAGCACGGCGGCGGCGACGATGATGGCGGTGCCGTGCTGGTCGTCATGGAAGACCGGTATGCCCATGCGCGCTTTCAACTGCTCCTCGACCTCGAAGCATTCAGGCGCCTTGATGTCTTCCAGGTTGATGCCGCCGAAGGTTGGTTCCAGCGCCGAGATCGTCTCGACCATGCGCTCGATGCCCGGTGCGTCGATCTCGATGTCGAAGACATCGATGCCGGCGAACTTCTTGAACAGCACCGCCTTGCCTTCCATCACCGGCTTGGAGGCGAGCGGGCCGATATTGCCGAGGCCCAACACCGCCGAACCGTTGGAGACGACGCCGACCAGATTGGCGCGCGCCGTATAGTCGGCCGCGGTTGCCGGATTGTCGCGGATCTCCAGACAGGGCGCCGCCACGCCGGGCGAATAGGCGAGCGCCAGGTCGCGCTGGTTGCCGAGGGGCTTCGTTGCCTGGATTTCGAGCTTTCCGGGCCTCGGGTGCTTGTGGAAGTAGAGGGCGGCTTCGTCGAGGTCGGATCGGGCCGCCTTCTTGCTTTCGCCTGTCATGACGGCCGCCTCCTCAGTTCAGTCCGTTTGATGTTTTGAGTCTCTTAGCATGCAGCCGAGCCTTTTCGAGGGGTGATATGTCGCAAGCGCGAGCTTACGGCTTGCACCCCCGCCCTCCTGTGCGGTCTGCCATTGAGATGTTGGGGCGATAGGCGGGGTGCTGCGGCGAGGTACGCCGCCCAGTTCGAATGTCTGGTGGCGCTCGTCACTCACAGAGGCCTCGCGGCGAAACAAGTCGACATTGCAGTTCTCCAAAATCCGTGAGATTCTTCGAAAAGTCGCACGAAATAGCGTGCGAACAACAAAGCGCCCCGACGTTTTCGGCGGACATCCAAACGCGTCACAGATCGTGCCCCTGATTGTCGGTCGGACTGCTTAACCTGCCAAGGGAGGACGACAATGACTGTACGGCCAGACCCGACTTTCCACGCGACTGCCAAGCTCGCAATGCAGGCGCCAGTCGAAAATTTTGCCTACACTTTGATGTTGAGTCCCGACTTCTCTCAGCCAGATGGACTAGCCATAGTTGACGTAAACCCGAAGTCGAAGGACTACGGCAAGGTCGTCCATAGCGTGATAATGCCGAACAAAGGCGACGAGTTTCACCATTTCGGCTGGAACGCGTGCTCGTCGGCCCTTTCGCCGCTGAATGGTCACCCGTTTCTCGAGCGCCGCTTTCTGATCATTCCCGGTATTCGATCTTCGCGCATTTACGTCATAGACACCAAGGGCGGACCGACCAAGGCCAAGATCCACAAGGTCATCGAGCCAGAAGAGGTGTTTGCCAAGACGGGCTATTCCAGGCCTCATACGATTCACTGCGGTCCGGAAGGTATTTATGTCTCGACGCTTGGGGGCGGTGGCCCTGACGGCACCGACGGACCTCCCGGCATCTTTGTCATGGATTGCCAGACGTTCGACGTCATCGGGCGCTACGAGATCGATCGCGGGCCGCAGGACAAGCAATATGATTTCTGGTGGAACCTGCCACGCGACTACATGGTGTCGAGCGAGTGGGCCCTTCCGCCCCAGTTCGAGCAGGGCATCGTGCCTGAAGACCTCCTGTCGAACAAATATGGACACCGGGTGCATTTCTGGAATTTGCGCGAACGTAGGAACGTGCAGACCATCGATCTGGGCGCCAACCACCAGATGGCGCTGGAAGTCCGCCCCGCCCATGACCCGGTCAAGGAATACGGTTTCCTTGGAGTGGTCGTCGACACGACAAACCTCGAGGGATCGATCTGGACCTGGTGGCGCGAGGGCGGCAAATTCCATTGCGAAAAGACGGCGACCATCCCGCCCGAGGCAGCCGCCAAGGATGACCTGCCGCCGTTGCTTCAGGGCTTCGAGGCGGTGCCGCCGCTAGTAACCGACATCGACCTGTCGCTCGATGACCGATTCCTCTACGTATCCTGCTGGGGCACCGGCGAGATGCGCCAATACGATGTGACCGATCCGATGAAGCCTAAGCTTGCAGGGTCCATCCATATTGGCGGCATCACGCGCAAGACCAAGCATCCCGGCGGCGGCGACTACAGGGGCGGACCGCAGATGGTCGAGATCAGCCGCGACGGCAAACGCGTTTACTGGACCAACTCCCTGTATTCGACTTGGGACGACCAGTTCTATCGCGATGGTATTCCGGCAGCCATGGTCAAGGCCAATGTCGGCGAGAACGGTGGGATCACCCTGGACAAGAACTTTTATGTCGAATTCCCCGAGGGGTATCGCTCCCACCAGATTCGTCTGGAAGGCGGCGATTGCTCGACGGATTCGTTCTGCTATCCGTCGGTGTAACCGACTGCCCGGGTCAATGAAGCGATGAGCGAGTGGACGACGGCCGGTCTCTGGCTGGCCGTCGTCGCCAGCGGTATTTATCACGGTATCAATCCTGGCATGGGCTGGCCGTTGGCCGTTTCGACCGGACTTTTGGACAGACGTGCCGGCGAATTGTTCCGGGCGCTCGGCCTTTTGGCAATGGGCCACTTTGTGGCGATGATCGGTATCCTGCTGCCCTTCGGCGCGATGCTGACGCTCATCGTCTGGGAACGACAGATTCGCATCGCGGCGGGATTGATTGTGATCGCAGCCGGGATCTATCTCCTGATCAACCGGCGCCACCCGCGTGTTCTTGCCCGTATCCCGCCGGCACAACTGGCCTTGTGGTCCTTCGCGGCCGCCACCGCGCATGGCGCCGGGCTGATGCTGGTGCCGATTTATCTCGGCCTGTGCCAG
Source organism: Mesorhizobium sp. M0185 (assembly GCF_040322175.1). Lineage (NCBI taxonomy): Bacteria > Pseudomonadati > Pseudomonadota > Alphaproteobacteria > Hyphomicrobiales > Phyllobacteriaceae > Mesorhizobium > Mesorhizobium sp. M0185. Next base: position 63,250 of record NZ_JAMYSY010000003.1, read on the forward strand.
GCAGGCGATCTCGATGTTGGACACCAGGCGGCTATCACGCTCATGGCAGGTAATCTGATCACCGCCACCGCCGTCTCCGTAGTCCATACGGCCGCGATGATTGTAAGCGGCGGTGTTATCGCCATTGCCGTCTATCGATGGCTCGGACCCAAGTTCATCTCACAAAGCTGGTTCAATCTCGACACTGTGTGGGCCGTGAGCCTGATCCTGGTGGGGGGAATTGGGATCGCGAGTATCGGATTCGCTCGGTAGGTTGCATGCATTGGCAAAGGAATTCTCCCTTCTCCGGATGTCAGGAAAGATCAGATCGCATCATGCGGCGCTCGCAACCCAACAACCGCAAAGGGTCGTTCTTCCGCCGTCCAGAGGGTAACCAAGCCTTGGATTCTGCCACTAAAACGCGCTGACGTAGAGGCCGCCGTCGACCGGTATGTTCTGCCCGGTCAGGTAACCGGCATGAACCGAGCACAGGAAGGCGCAGATCTGGCCGAATTCCTCCGGTGTACCGAGCCGTTTGGCCGGAACGTTGGCTGCTGCTTGCGCTTTGCGCGCGGCGGCGGCGGCCGGATCTTCGGGCGTGCCGGCCTCGTGCGGGCCGCGCAGCCGGTCGGTATCGAGTTTTCCCGGCAGCATGTTGTTGATCGTCACATTGCGGTCGATCACCGTGCGCGCGACGCCGGCGAGGAACGAAGTGAGGCCGGCGCGGGCGCCGGACGACAGGTCGAGGCCGGGGATAGGCACATAGACCGACAGCGAGGTGATGTTGACGATGCGGCCGAAGCCGCGCGCCGCCATGCCGTCGATCACGGCCTGAACCAGTTCGACAGGGGTCACCATGTTCTGGGTGACGCCCTCGAGGATCTTTTCGCGGTCGAGCGCGCGGAAATCGCGAAACGGCGGACCGCCATTGTTGTTGACGAGGATGTCGGGATCGGGGCAGGCGGCAAGCAGCGCCTTCTGGACATCGGGCTTGGATACGTCGCCGACGATTTCGGTCACCTTGACGCCGAATTTCTCGCGCAGTTCAGCGGCGGTTTTGGCCAGCACGTCGGCGTTGCGGCCATTGATCACCAGATCGCAACCTGCCTCTGCCAGTGCCATGGCGCAGCCGCGTCCCAAGCCTTTGCTCGAAGCGCAGACGATGGCCTTCTTGCCGCGAATGCCGAGATCCATGGTGATTTTCTCCTCTGATTGCCGCGGCAACCTATCCGGATGGCTGGACCAATCGCAACCGTCATACGGTTGTTGCATGAATCGGAGCATAGGCTCAGGCGAAAGCAACGGTGACAAATGATGTCCGGCGCAGAGCCTCGCACTTTCCGCAGCATGTTCATCTCCGACGTCCATCTCGGATCGAAGGCGGCGAAGGCCGAATTCCTGATCGATTTCCTGCGCCATCACGATGCCGATATCATCTATCTCGTCGGCGACATCGTCGACGGCTGGCGCCTGAGACGAAGCTGGCATTGGCCGCAAAGCCATAACGACGTGATCCAGAAATTGCTGCGCAAGGCGCGCAAGGGCGCCAGCATCACCTACATCGCCGGCAACCATGACGAGTTCGCGCGACAGTTCCAGGGCGTTCATTTCGGCGGCATTGTCGTCGCCGACCGCGCCATCCACGAGACCGCCGACGGCAAACGCCTTCTTGTCATCCATGGCGACCAGTTCGACACCGTCGTCCATAATGCGCGCTGGCTGGCCTATCTCGGCGACTATGCCTACGACGCGGCGATCCTGCTCAACCGCGTCATCACACGTCTGCGCCAGGTGCTCGGCCTGCCTTACTGGTCGTTCTCGTCCTGGGCCAAGGTCAAGGTCAAGAAGGCGGTGAATTTCATCGGCTCGTTCCAGACCGTGCTGACCGAGGAGGCGCGCCGCTCGCATGTCGACGGCGTGATCTGCGGGCACATCCACCATGCCGCGATCGAAAGCTATGAGGACGTGCAATACATCAACACGGGCGACTGGGTGGAGAGCTGCACGGCGGTGGTCGAGCATTTTGACGGCAGGATGGAGATCCTGCACTGGGCGCATGTCCTGCCGGAGACTCCGGTCGGCAGCGAGGTGCTCGTGCCGATCGACATCAAGGGCAGGGCAGTCCAGGCGGCTTGACCAAATCCGGCCGCATCTCGCTTCAATCGGTTAGTCCAGCGGTTTCATCGACTTTTTCGCCGTGTTAAGCAGCGGCAGGTGTGGCGGGCCGACCCGGCTGAATGCCGTGCCGACGGATCGCCTGTCAATGTCCTCGCTGCCGCCGCTTTCGCCCGAACAGCTCGTCAAGCCACGCCATTTCGAACTGCGCATGAGCTTGATCTTCTTTACGCTCTTCGTTCCGCTCGGGACGCATGTGCCGTATTTCCCGCTGTGGCTGCAGGCGAAGGGGTTCCATGCCGAACAGATAGCCGTGATCCTCGCCGCGCCGATGTTCCTGCGCGTGGCGACGACGCCTTTTCTTACTGCGCTGGCAGACAAAGCGAGCGACCGCGCCAATGTCTATGTTGCGCTGGTCGCCGCATCGCTGATCCTGTCCGCCGGCTACCTCCTGCCGCCGACCTACGCAACGGTACTTGCCGTGTCGCTGGCCCTGACGGTCGTCTGGACGCCGCATTCGCCGATTGCCGATTCGCTCGCCCTTTCAGGTGTTCGCCGCTTCGGCTCGAATTACGCAAGCATGCGCAAATGGGGCTCGATCTCCTATCTCTGTGCCAATCTCGCCGGCGGTTTCATCCTGTCGGCGAGCGGTGCCCAGGCTGTCCCGGTGATCATCTTCGCGGCGCTGTGTGCCGCGCTAGCCGCCGGACTGATTGCGCCGCGCCTTGGCCGTCCACGCCGCGCCTCGCCGCTTTCGGCCGCCGATATCCAGCAATCGGCACCGAAACTCCTCAACCGGTACTTCCTCTATTTTTCGACAGGCGTCGGCGTCATCACCGCCAGCCACGCATTTCTCTACGGTTTCGTGTCGATCTACTGGAAGTCGATCGGCATCAGCGATTCGGTTGTCGGGCTTCTGTGGGGGTGGGGCGTCGTCGCCGAGATATGCATGTTCGTCGTTTTCACCCGCGCTTTCGCCTCCTTCTCGGTCGTCTCGATCATGCTGATTGCCGGGATCGGCGCGATCGTGCGCTGGTTCGCCTTTCCGCTGATCTGGCCGCTTGGGCTTGGCGTTGGCGGGTTTTTCGCGATCCAGACGCTGCACGTGGTTTCGGTGGCGCTGGTGCTGATCGGCCTGCAAAAGATGATCGGTGAGACGGTCGCGGAAGAACGCACCGGGGCGGCGCAAGGCATCGCCTACTTCTCCAATGGCTTCTTCATGGCGGCGGCGACGCTGATTTCCGGTCCTCTTTACGACCGCTTCGGCGCGAATGGCTTCTTTGCGATGATCCCGATCGCCCTGACGGGCCTGGCTCTGATCGGGCTTGCCGCGCGTTCAGCCCCACAGCGCCCGCTCGGGCGGTGACACCAGCGAACCTTGGTAGACGAGACCGGGAACGCGGTCGCGGGCCAGCAGCAGCGGACCGTCGAGATCGACGAAATCGGCATCCTGCGCCAACAGCACGGCCGGCGCCATCGCAAGCGATGTGCCGACCATACAGCCGACCATGACACCAAGACCCAGTTCCCGGGCGCGGTCGCGAAGCACGAGTGCAGCGGTCAGGCCACCCGATTTGTCGAGCTTGATGTTGACGGCGTCGTAAAGGCCGACAAGCGCTTCAAGGTCCTTCGCCTCGTGCACGCTTTCGTCGGCACAGATCGGTACCGGATGTGCGATGTGGCGAAGAATACCGTCATGTCCCGCCGGCAGCGGCTGTTCGATCAAGGCGATACCGTGCTCGGCGGCAAAGGCGAGGTTTGCGACGATATTGTCGTCATTCCAGCCCTCATTGGCGTCGAGAATGATTCGGCTGTCGGGTGCTGCCGCCGTCACTGCACGGATGCGCGCGATGTCGTTGTCGCCGCCGATCTTGACCTTGAGTAGCGGGCGCTGGGCGTTAGCGCGGGCCTGCCCCGCCATCGCCTCCGGCTCGGCGAGCGACAATGTATACGCCGTCTCAAGCGGTCGTAACGGAACGGTTCGTATCGTATGCGCCACGGGTGTTCCGCTGATCTTCGCTTCCAGGTCCCAGAGCGCGCAGTCGATGGCACTGCGTGCCGCGCCGGCAGGCATGGCATCGAGCAGGGCGATGCGGCTGATGCCGCGCGCGATCTCGCTGCGCATCGCCTCGATCGCGTCGCGCACATCCTCCATGGTTTCGCCATAGCGCTTGTAAGGGACGCATTCGCCGCGTCCTGTACGGCCGTTTTCGGTGATGGCGCAGGAAATCACCTCCGCTTCGGTCTTCGAGCCGCGCGAAATGGTAAAGGTCCCGGCTATCGGAAAGCGCTCGGCCTCGACCGAAATGACACGCGCCATATTTTTCTGCTCCGGCTGTGCAACAAGGAGGATATCGGCAAATCGACAGGTCGGCCCCGTCAGGCTAAACAGGACGCCATGTTGACCATCCGCAAACGCGACGCAAGCGGCCCTGCCAAGGAGCCCGACCACCAGCCGCGCATCGCGATCGGCGAGGAGGGCGGCGTTCTCGGCTGCGCTTTCTCGGGAACCTGGACGACGCGCACCGTGGCGCTGGTCGATGCCGAGATGCGCAAGATCGAGAAGCGCAGCGGCTTCAAGACGCTGGCGCTCGACCTTTCACAAATCGAGAAGATGGACACAGCCGGGGCGTGGCTGATCGACCGCCTGGTCAGCAGCTTCGAAAAGAAGGGCGTCGAGATCACGATGCAGGGGCAAAGCGAGATTGCCTCGATCCTGCTCGGCGCCGTCGGTGATGCGGTCCGACGCGAGCCCGAATCAGGTCCGGCAAAGCCGCCCAACTTCATCATTCGCGGGCTCGAGGCGGTTGGCCGGCGCGTTTATGAGATGCGCGACGATTTCCTGGCCGCAATGAATATCCTCGGCGCCACGATACGCGGCTCGCAGATGAAGCTTGGCCGTGGCCATGCCGTCAACATGGCGGCGATCTTCAACCAGATCGATCGCATGGGTGTCGGCGCCATACCGGTAGTCGTGCTGATGTCGGCCATCGTCGGTGCGATCGTCGCCCAGCAAGGCGCTTATCAGCTCAGCTATTTCGGCGCCGACATCTTCGTCGTCGACCTGGTCGGGGTGCTGATCCTGCGCGAGCTCGGCGTGCTGATGACGGCGATCATGATCGCCGGCCGCTCCGGCAGTGCGATCACCGCCGAGATCGGCTCGATGAAGATGCGCGAGGAGGTCGATGCGCTGAAGGTGATCGGTCTTAATCCAATCGGCGTGCTGGTGTTTCCGCGGCTGGTCGCGCTGGTCATCGCGCTGCCTTGCCTGACGATCGTCGCCAACTTTGCCGCGTTGGGCGGCGGCATTTTGGCTGCATGGCTCTACTCCGATATTGCACCGGCAGCGTTCATCGACCGGCTGCGTGTCGCAATCGACCTCAGCACCATCTTTGCCGGCCTGATCAAGGCGCCGTTCATGGCCATGATCATCGGCATAATCGCCTCGGTCGAGGGCATGAAGGTTGGCGGCAGCGCCGAATCGCTTGGCCAGCATGTGACCGCCTCAGTGGTGAAGTCGATCTTCGTGGTCATTATCCTCGACGGGCTTTTCGCCATGTTCTATGCAGCGATCGAGTTCTGAGATGGCGCTGCCGGGCACAAACACGACCAAGGTGGCGGCGAAAGCCAAAGAAGACGAGATCGTGCTGTCGGCGCACGACGTCACGGTGTCGTTCGCCGATCAGGTCGTTCTCGACAAATTATCGCTCGATATCTGGCGCGGGGAGATTCTCGGCTTCGTCGGTGCCTCCGGTGCCGGCAAATCTGTTCTCTTGCGCACCATCCTTGGCTTGACGCGCAAGCAATCGGGAACAATCAAACTGTTCGGGGTCGACGTCGAGAGGGCAACCGAAAGGGAGCGCCTTCGCATCGACATGCGGCTTGGCGTGCTGTTCCAGCATGGTGCGCTGTTTTCGGCGCTGACCGTCCTCGAAAACGTCCAGGTGCCGATGCGCGAATATCTCGATTTGCCGAAGAAGCTGATGGACGAACTTGCCATGCTCAAGGTCGAGTTGGTGGGATTGCCGCCGGATGCGGCGCAGAAATTCCCCTCCGAGCTCTCCGGCGGCATGATTAAGCGTGCTGCGCTGGCGCGCGCTCTGGCGCTCGATCCGGATATCGTCTTCCTCGACGAACCGACTTCCGGGCTCGATCCGATCAGCGCGGCTGAGTTCGACGAATTGGTCGTCAAACTGCGCGATACGATGGATTTGACCGTGTATATGGTCACGCACGATCTCGACACGCTGTTTACCGCGTGCGACCGCGTGGCGGTGCTCGGCAACAAGAAAGTGCTGGTCGAGGGCACGATCGACGACATGCTCAGGAGCGAGGAACCCTGGGTAAAATCCTATTTCCGCGGAAAACGCGCCCGGCAACTTGATCTTGCGGCGCGCGCATAGCCATAAGTGAGCAATGGAAACCAGGGCCAACTACGTCATTGTCGGCATTTTCACGCTGGCCGCGATCCTCGCGGCTTTCGCTTTCGTCTATTGGACGGCGGCAATCGGCGAAAAGGGTGAGACGACGGTGCTGCGCGTGCGCATTCCAGGCTCCGCTTCGGGGCTCGGCCGTGGCAGTTTCGTGCTGTTCAATGGCGTCAAAGTCGGCGACGTGCGCCGTGTCTATATCGACGTCGACAATCCGACCGCTGCTATCGCCGACACCGAAATAGACCGGAATACGCCTATCACCAAGTCGACGCAGGCCGATATCGGGCTTGCCGGCCTCACCGGCCAGGCCAACATCGAGCTCAAGGGCGCCGACCCCAAAGAGCCAAAACTTCTCGACGAGGCGGAAAAGGAAGGCCGTGTCGCCGAGATCGTTGCCAACCCGTCGGCGGTCACCAATCTGCTACAGACAGCGCAGAACATCTTCACCCGCGCCGACAAGGTCCTTTCGGAGCTCGAAGGCTTCACCAAGGATGTTCGCGGGCCGCTGACGCAGACCGTCAACAATGTCCAGACCTTCTCCGATGCACTGGCCAGGAATGCGGACGGCGTCGACAAGTTCCTGGCCAGCGTCAGCTCGCTGGCGGACGAACTGAAGGGTGTTTCGGGCAAACTCGACGGCACCCTGAAGGCGGCGGAAGGGCTACTCAACGCCGTCGACAAGGACCAGATCAAGAGCATCGTCGCCAATGTCGACACGGTCACTTCCAACCTCAAGGAAACCAGCAAGCAGTTCGACACGGTCATCAAGAACGTGGACACCGCGGTCGGCTCGATCAACGACTTCGCCCAGAAGACGCAAGGCACACTGGCCAAGGTCGACGGCGTTCTCGACGGCATCGATCCGGCTGAGGTTCGCACCGCGCTGGCCAATATCCAGAAGGCCAGCGAAAACGCCAACGAGGCTGCCGCCGACATCGCCAAGGTGACCAACAAGTTCGCCAACCGGGCCGACGACATCGACGAAACCATCAAAGACGCGCACCAACTCGCAGGACGCCTCAACGATGCCTCGGTGCGAGTCGACGGTATCCTTGCCAAGGTCGACAAACTGCTCGGCTCCGGTCAGGCCGACGGCGTCATGGCCGATGCCAGGGCGACGCTCAAATCGTTCAAGCAGGTCGCCGACACGCTGAACGCCCGCCTCGGCACCATCACCGACAATCTGGCGCGGTTCTCGGGACAGGGGCTGCAAAACGTCGAATCGCTGGTCCAGGACAGCCGTCGTTCGATCAACCGCATCGAAGAGGCGGTGACCGACCTCAGCCGCAATCCACAGCGGATCCTGTCCGGCGGCGAGGGTGAGGTCCGGCAGTTCGACGGCAGGGTGCGCCGTTGACTTCGGCCTGCGCCCACCGCAAGAACATAGCTGGCAGATGCGCATTGTTTCCACGATCCGGGGGGGATCGCGTTTGAAGTCGATCAGTTCAGGCAGCGTCAGATCGAGTGGGTTCAAGGCCGGAGTGGCACTGCTGGCGCTTTCGCTCGCCGGCTGCGCGGCGCTGGGCGGCAAGCCGGCGCCGCTGGATACGTTCGAGCTTTCGGCGCCGTCGCTGGAAGCGCGTGCCCACAGCCGTCGCCAGATCCTCATCGCCCAGCCATCGGCGCTCAAGGCGCTGGACAGCCAGAACATCGTCATTAAGCCATCGCCGCGATCGATCCAGTATCTCAAGGGCGCGCAATGGGCCGACCGGCTGCCGATGATCGTACAGGCGCGGCTGGCAGAGACGTTCCAGCGCTCGGGCAGCTTCACCGGCGTTGGCAAGCCAGGCGAGGGGCTGGCGATCGACTATCAGGTGATCGTCGAGATCCGCTCGTTCGAGGTGCGTGTCGACGGCGGCGAACATGCCGAGGTCGAGCTGTTCGTGCGCCTGTTGAACGATCGCAACGGTGAAGTGCGGGCGTCGAAGACGTTTAGCGCCATCGCGCCCGTTTCGGGCAATGGCAACCAGGCCTATGTCGGCGCGCTCGATGCCGCGTTCGGCGATGCGGCAGGGCAAATCGTCCGCTGGACGGACACCGTGATCTGACACAGCCGAAACTGCCGGCACGGCACTCTACAGCGCCAATGGAATTCAGTACGGCATAAAAAAGGCGGGAAATCCCGCCTTTTCGTTTGTTCTCTGTCGCCCGCTTAGTGCAGGCGGCCGCTGGCGTGGGCCAGCATGGTGTAGACCTTGCCGGTATCCGACGTCAGGTAGGTCTGTGCCATGATGTTGTCGCGGTCGTTGCGCGACACGTCCTTGAGCAGCTTTTCGAAATCGTCACAGTAACGATCGACAGCAGCGCGGAACTCCGCCTCCGACTGATATTTGCGGCGGATCTCGTCGAACGTCTGCTGGCCCTTCAGCGTGTAAAGTCGGCGCGTGAAGACGTCGCGCTCGCCGCGCCGGTAGCGGTTCCACAGCTCGATCGAGGCATCGTGATCGATGGCGCGTGCGATATCGACCGAGAGCGAGTTCAGCGATTCCACGACATGAAGCGGCGACCGCGCAGCGGGAGCCGGGCGCGGCGCTTCGGCAGGCGCTGCCGGCTTGGCGTCGTCTTCGCGTGATGCACCGGTCAGGAGGTCACGCACCCAACCGCCCTGCGGCGTGCGGCCGTTGGGGTCGCGCTGGCGCGGCGCTTGGTCTGCGGGACGTTCGAGGTCGAGCGTGCCGCGCAGCGCCGTCTCGCCCGAAGGCGCCTGCGGTGCACGGCGCTGTTCGGGAGCCGGAGCCGGGCGACGTGGCGGTTCGGCGGGGCGTGCGGCAGGCGCTTGCGGCGCCGGACGCAGGTTGCGCTGTTCCGAACTGTCGGCGCTGCGGCCAGATTTCGCAACGATTTCAGAAAGTTCCTTCAGCGCGTTGATCTGCTCTGAAACGGCACGGCGGATAGCCGTGGTTGATTCCTTTGCCTCTTCCGGCATCTCGATGACGCCTTTCTTAAGCTCGGCCCGGGTGAGGTCGAGCTCGCTCTTGATCGAGCCGGCGGTACGCCGCATCTCCTCGGTCGCATCGGCAAAGCGCTTGGTTGCCGAATCGACCACTTCGGAAATCGCGGTACGGATCTTGTCGGCGGATTCCAGCGTCTTGCCTTCGGCGTTCTGCAGCGTCTGGCCGACCAGATTCTCGAACGAGCGCATGACCCTTTCGAGATCTTCCGATTTCTTGACAAGACCGACGGCAAGGTCCTCCAGCGACGATTGCCTTTCGAGCGTGTGCTCAAGATTGCTCTGGGCCGAGCTCAACAGGTCCGAGGCACTGGAAAGCAACCGGCTGTGCTCGTCGAACTTGGTGGCGATTGAAGCAACCTCGCGCAAGGTCGACGACGACAGCTCGGTGAGCCGCGTCGTGTTCGAATCGACCAGACGCGCCGAACTGGCGAAGGTCTGCGCGGTCTTTTCCGTGGTCGCCGCGAAGCTTTGCGTGCTCCCGGTCAGGCGTTCGTCGACCTGGCCGAGATTGGTCGCCGCCTGCTCGATCAACTGACCGAGCTGCGAGCTGGAGGTGGTCATGCGGCCGATGAGGTCGGCAACGCTGTCGGCAAGCGTCGAGCGCGCGCCTTCGACGGCCGACAGGGTTTCGGCCGTACGGCTGGCGAGGGCGTCGACGAGGGCGGCGTTTTGAGTGCGCAGCTTCTCGGTCGCACGTTCGGTGACCTCTTCCATGCTCTTTTGCAGCTCGGAGCCGCCCTGGGCGAAGCGCTCGACCAGAGGCCGTGCCGTCTCGTCCAGGATTTTCGATATTTCGGCCGAACGTGCCGCAAGCATCGTATTGAGCTCGCGAGTATTGGCACCGATGGTCTTTGCAGCGTCATTGGTGCTCTGGCCGATATGCTGGCCGACCGCGGTGAAGGTTTCGGCGATCGAGTTGGCGCGCGAGACCAGTTGCGCCTCGGCACCCGAGACTTGTTCGTTGAGCTTTTGGCCCATTGTCTCGGCGGAGTAGGCGAGGCGGTTCTCGACGGTGGCGACCTGCTCCTCGACGCGGGCCGCAGTGGCGGCAGCACTCGATGCCAGGCGTTCGTCGGCACCGGCAAGCAGCTGCTCGATTTCACGGGCATGGACGGCGAGTTCCTGGCCAGTCTGCCTGGCGCGTTCGGCAACCCGCTGCTCGGTGCTGGTGAAGGCACCGACAATGGTGTCGGCATGTTCGCCGATTGCGGTGCTGCTGTCAGCGATACGGGCCACCAGGCGATGATCGGCCTCCTCGAAGATGCGGCCGATCTCGGACGCACGGGCCGAAAGTGCTTCAGAGCCTTCGGCAATGCGCGAAATAAGTTGCTGGTCGGCGGCATCGAAAATGCGACCGAGATCCGACGCACGTGCCGCGAGAGCTTCGGCGGATTCGCCGATGCGCACGCCCAGCCGCTCGTCGGCTGTTTCGAAATTGCGCAGGATGTCGCCGGCACGCGCAGCCAGCGACTGGGCCGTTTCGATGGCGCGAGAGACCAGCCTGTGGTCCGCCGCGTCGAAGGTACCGGCAATCTCACTTGCCCGGGCTGCCAGCTGATCGGCCGTTTCCTGGGCACGCGCGAACAAGGTGTTCGACGTGTCGTCGACGCGGGCAATCAGTGCGCTCGACGTATCCTCGGCGCGGGCGGCGAGGCGACGATCCGCCTCCTCGAAGGTGCGGGCGATGTCCTCCGCCCTGGCGAGCAGGGCGGCCGAGGTCTGCTCGGCGCGCTCGGCGATCTTGCGGTCGGCATCGCTGAATGCCGCGCCCGCCTGCTCATGCAGCGCGCTGGTAACTTCCATGACCTTCTCGCGCAGCGCGCCGGCGACGAAGACCGCGCTTCTTTCGAGCACACTGCGCACGTTGTCGACACCCGTCGACAGCGCCCGCTCCATTGTGCTGGCGCGCTCTTCAATGATGCCTGTCTGCCGGCTGAACGCCTGCTCGATCTTTTCTACGTCCGCAGCGATCGCATCGGAGATGTCGGTGCTCCTGGCGGCGATCTGGTCGATATGGCCGGACAGCGAACGGTCGACATCCTTGCGCGTTTCGGCGAGCCTGGAGAGATCGTCCTGCAATGCGCGGGTCAGCACGTCGCGGCCCTCGCTCAGCTTGCCGACATGACCGGCGACGATCTCGTCGACTTCGCTGCGGCTCATTGCAAGCCTCTCCAGATCGGCTTCCAACGCGCGCCTGAGTATGTCGCGGCCTTCCGCCAGTTTCTCAACCTGGCCGGCAACCAGCCCATCGATGCTCGAGCGGCTTTCGGCCAGCTTGGCGAGATCGTCCTCGAGCGCCTTCGACAGGGTCGAGCGGTCCTGGACGAGCTTCTCTGCGTGGGTTGCGACAAGGCTGTTGACGTTGCCGAGATCGGCTTCCAGCGCACGCGAAAACTGCGCGCGATTATCGGTCAATAGCTGCGACTGATCGGCGATGGCGCCCCTGATCGTGCTGAGATCGGCCTCCAAGGCGCGCTTGAGGATGTCGCGGCCTTCGGCCAGCTTCTCGACCTGGCCGGAAACCAGTCCGTCGATGCTCGAGCGGCTTTCGGCCAGCTTGGCAAGATCGTCTTCCAGCGCGCGCTTGAGGATGTCGCGACCCTCGGCCAGCTTCTCGACCTGGCCGGAAACCAGTCCGTCGATGCTCGATCGGCTTTCGGCCAGCTTGGCAAGATCGTCTTCCAAGGCGCGCTTGAGGATGTCGCGACCCTCGGCGAGCTTCTCGACCTGGCCGGCGACCAGCCCGTCGATGCTCGAACGGCTCTCTGCCAGCCTGGCAAGATCGTCCTCGAGCGCTTTCGACAGGGCCGAACGGTCTTCGGCAAGCTTGTTCATATGTTCGGAGACAACGCCCCGCACGGTCTCGAGATCGGTCTCCAGTGCCCGCGACAGCTGACCGCGATCCTCGGCCAGCTTCTCGGATTGACTGGCGATAATGCCCTTGACGGTGCTCAGATCGGCTTCGAGCGCACGCTTGAGGATGTCGCGGCCCTCTGCCAGCTTTTCGACCTGGCCGGCAACCATCACATCGATGCTCGAGCGGCTTTCGGCCAACTTGGCGAGATCGTCTTCGAGCGCCTTCGAAAGGGTTGAACGGTCTTCGGCGAGCTTGTTCATGTGATCGGAGACAACGCCCCGCACAGCCTGCAGGTCGCTCTCCAGTGCCCGCGACAACTGGCCACGGTCTTCCGCCAGCTTTTCGGACTGGCCGGCGATGACGCCCTTGATAGCGTTCAGGTCCGATTCCAGCGCGCGCTTGAGGATGTCGCGGCCTTCGGCCAGCTTCTCGACCTGGCCGGCAACCAGCCCATCGATGCTCGACCGACTTTCGGCCAGCTTGGCAAGATCGTCTTCAAGCGTCTTCGAAAGCAGGCTGCGATCATCGGCGAGCCTGCCCGAATGATCGGCGATCAGGCTCCTGAGGTCGGACAGGTCGTTATCGAGTGACTGGGAAAGCCCACTGCGGTCTTGCGCCAATTTCGCCGAATGGGCCTCGATGAGGCCATTGATGCCGGCAATGTCGGCTTCCAGCGCACTGGCGAGTATGGCGCGGCCCTCGGCGATCTTTTCGACTTGACCGGCGACGAGGCCGTCGATGCTGGCGCGACTCTCTGCCAGTTTGCCGAGGTCGGCCTCGAGCGCGCGCGAAAGGATGCTGCGGCCTTCGGCGAGCTTGCCGACATGCCCGGCAACCATTTCATCAATTATCGTGCGGGCTTGCACGAGTTTTCCAGAGTCTTCGTTCAAGGCCTGGGCAAGCCTGTTGCGACCCTCTTCAAGGCTTTCGAGATGGCTGCCCAGCGAAGCGTCGATCGCTGCGCGCGATTCGTTGACCTTGCGCAGATCCTCTTCAAGGGCGCGCGAGATCAGGCCGCGGCCTTCGGCTAGCTTCTGCACCTGGTTAGCCACCGCTGCGTCGATTTCGGCGCGACCTTCGGCGAACTTCGCCAGATCGGCCTGCATTGCCGCCGCCATCCGGTCGCGGCTTTCGGAAAGCTTGCGGCTGTGGTTCTCGACGGCTTCCTCGATGCCGGCGCGAGCATCGGCAAGCCGCTCGATGTCCGTATCGAACGAACGCGATACGACATGGCGCGCCGCTTCCATGCGCCCGGCGAAATCGCCGGCGCGGGCTTCAAGCATGGTCGAGGTCGATGAAATGATGTCGGCCATGTCGGCGCCGATCTGGGTCTTGCCCTGATCGATCATCGCCGACAGCGTCTCCTTGCTATCCTGGAAGGTGTGGGCGATTTCGCGGGCGCGCTCGACCAGCGTCTCGTTGATCTGGCGTGCGCGAGCCTCCAGCGCGGCGTTGAGCTTCTGCGTGCCGGTGTCGAGCGCCTCGGCGCGGGTCTGGAACTCGCTGATCAGCGCCTGGCCACGTTCGGCAAGCGTCCGCTCGATGCCGTTGAGGCTGGCTTCGAATTCCGAATTGAGTGTGCGGGCGGCACCGCCGAGCAGCGACACCATGCCGCTCGTGCGGTCGTCGAGCAGGTCGGTCAGTGACCGCGTCAGGCCATCGGTGGTGTCCGTCAGCTTGGCGATCCGGGTGTCGAGCAGGCTGGCGAAGGCCTCGCCCGACGTCGACAGCCGATCGGTGATCGATTCGAGCCGGCCTTCCACCGAATCGAAGATCGACATCGAGCTTCCGTTGATCCTGTCGATCAGCGTGTCGCCGGATTCGTTGATCGTCATCGACAGCTTGGTCGAGGCGTTGAGAATGCTGTCGCGAATGATATCGCTGGCGGCGTTGATCTCGTCTTTCAGTGTCTCGTGGGCGCCGGTGATCGAGGCGCGCACGCGCTCGGCATGGGTGACGACCGCTTCGCGCTCGCTGCCCAGCCCGTCGACCAGCGAGCGGATGCGGGACTCGTTCTCTGAATAGGAGCGCTCGATCTGGTTCACCTCGCTGTGGACCAGCGTTTCGAGCTCGACGGCACGCGCAAGCGTGCGTTCGATGCCTTCGCCCATGGCTGCCACCTCGCGGCGAACCGCTTGGCCGATCATCATGACGCGATCCTGGGCAAGATTTTCCGGCTCGGCCAGACGGAAGGCCACCTCGGTCATCGACTGCGCGGCAAGGCGCATCTCCTGAGCGCGGCGAATCATCACTGCGAATGCCCAGAACAGGATGACGGGCACGATTGCCGCGACCGCCAGGCCGATCAGCTCCGGACGAGCGAAAAACTGATCGAAGGTGCGGATGTTCCAGATGCCAGGTCCGAACAACAGGTTCGCAAGGCCGCCAGCGCCGGCGATCCAGGCCAGCGAAACGAAAGCCACGACCCAGTAGATCGTGTTCGAGGCGCGCCGATTGAGGGTGTGCAGGAGCGTCTTATAGTCTTTTTGACGATCGTCGTTGGCCGGCGAGAAAGCTGCCGGCTGCGAGCCATTGCGCGTTGCGACAGGACGCAACTCAGCCGGCTTGGCCTTTGGCGCGGGATTTGCGATCTGGCTTTGATTGGCGGCAGGTGCCGCGTTCTGGGTCTGGTCCGGGGCAGGCGCTTCGTTCTGGCTGCGACCTTCGCGCGCCAGCTCGTCGGCGGCTTGCGATATTTGCGCTTCGAGATCTTCCATGGATGCAGCCATGTCGAAGTCGCCGCCGGCATCGCCGCTCAGATCGATATCAAGTGCCTTTTCAAGTTCCCTGGCTACGTCGCTGTCGAGCGTTCTTGTCGTCGTTGGTTTCTTCGCCATGCCTTCGCTACCCTGTACAAGCTGCCGCGGGACTTATGGTTCTGCTTATTGATTCTGCCTAGCGTGTCCCGCGCAGGAGGCTGAAAATGGACCTGTCGTATCGTAATGACACAGCCGGGTAAAGAAAACATGCATTCCGCCCGATACGTAAAACTTTAAATATAAGGTTAACACAGCCGTGATTCCGGCGCCGTTATCGCGACATTTTTCCGGGCCAATCATTAACCCGTTGTCCACCGGATACGCCTAGTTTTTGCGGCGGTCGAAGAACGGAGTCTCAAAGTGATACGTGGCGAAAACGGCATTGCCTTCTCGATGCCCGGCGGCGACGTGTCGGGGACAGCCGGGGCGCGGCCGATCGACCTGGCGCATCTTGCGCGCCAGACGATGGGCGATCGGAGCCTCGAGCAGGAGGTGCTGGCTCTGTTCGTGCAGCAGGCGCTGTCGGTGCGCGACAAGATCGTCGATGCGGATGTCAGGCAGCGGCTGCTATTGGCACACGGGCTCAAAGGCTCGGCGCGCGGGGTCGGCGCCTTCGCCATTGCCGATTGCGCCAGCGCGATCGAATGCCGGCCCGAAGACGCCAGCACGCTGAAGCGGCTTGGCTCGCTGATCGAAGAAGTGCGCGACTTCGTCGCCGCCATCAGCCGGTAGCGCTTATTCCCAAAACGCCACACAGCGGCGCTTTGGCGCCGCAGTTGACTTGTCCGGCAGAGTGATTATGTCGGCTCAGACTCCCTTCAGGTGACAAATGACCAAGCTGACCTTCATCGCCCATGACGGCACGCATTTTGACGTGGATGCCGAAAACGGCTCGACCGTCATGGAAAATGCGATCCGCAATGCGGTGCCGGGAATAGAAGCGGAATGCGGCGGCGCCTGCGCCTGCGCGACCTGCCATGTTTATGTCGACGAAGCCTGGACGGCGGAGGTCGGCGAGCCGGAAGCCATGGAAGAGGACATGCTGGATTTCGCCTACGAGGTCCAGCCGAACTCGCGGCTGTCATGCCAGATCAAGGTGCGCGACGCCCTCGACGGGCTGGTCGTGCGTGTGCCGGCCCGCCAGGGCTGAAGCCGATTTTTGCGGCTGCCGCTTGGCAGCGGACCAATGGTCATGCAGTGTCGCGCCGTTTTCCCATAAAGGCGCATGCTTCATGACCGCTATCACCAAGACGGACGTACTCATTGTCGGGGCAGGGCCTATCGGCCTGTTTGCCGTATTCGAGCTCGGCCTCTTCGACATGAAGTGCCATCTGATCGACATACTCGACCGGCCCGGCGGGCAATGCGCCGAACTCTACCCGGAAAAGCCGATCTACGACATTCCGGCTTGGCCCTCGATCTCGGCGCAAGGCCTGGTCGACAAGCTGCTTGAGCAGATCGCGCCGTTCAAGCCCGAATTCACCTATAGCCGCATGGTTTCGAGCCTGGAAAGGCTGGACGACGGCAGCTTCCGCGTCATTACCGACGAAAACGAGGTGTTCGAAACCAAAATTGTGGTGATTGCCGCCGGCGGCGGTTCGTTCCAGCCGAAGCGGCCGCCGATTCCAGGCATCGAACCCTATGAAGGCAAGAGCGTGTTCTACTCGGTGCGCCGGATGGAGGACTTTCGCGGCCATGACCTCGTCATCGTCGGCGGCGGCGATTCGGCGCTCGATTGGACGCTGAACCTGCAGCCGGTCGCCAAGAGCGTGACGCTGGTGCACCGGCGGCCCGAATTCCGCGCAGCGCCCGACAGTGTCAACAAGATGTATGCCATGCAGGAGATGAAGCAGCTGGAATTCCAGGTTGGACAGGTGACTGGCCTGACCGGCAGCGACGGCCAGCTAGTCTCGGCCACGATCAAGGGGCCGGAGGGCGATGTCGAAGTGCCGTGCACGCGGATGCTGCCGTTCTTCGGCCTGACGATGAAGCTCGGCCCAATCGCCGAATGGGGGCTCAACCTCCACGAGAACCTGATCCCGGTCGACACCGAAAAATTCCAGACGTCGGTTCCCGGCATCTTCGCCGTCGGCGACATCAACTGGTACCCCGGCAAGCTGAAGCTGATCCTGTCGGGCTTCCACGAGGTCGCCTTGATGGCGCAGGCAGCCAAGCGCATCATCAGCCCCGGCGAGCGCATCGTATTCCAGTATACGACCTCGTCGACCAGCCTGCACAAGAAGCTCGGCGTGGTCGACTGAAGCTCGCCGGATTTCGCCGGACAGGTCTATTCGGCCAGGGTTGGGGCCACAGCCTCGGCATGGCCGCGAAGCGTTTTCTCCGGCATCAGCCAGAGCGTGATGAGCGACAACAGCAAGATCGCGGCCGCGGCAAGAAAGATCATCACGAACGGCATGGCCGAGGCGATATGGCCGGCCGGCTGCGTGCCTTCGCTGGCCAGCGGCAGCCCGTAACCAAGGGCGACGGCACCGAGCATAGCGACGCCAAGCGCGCTGCCCAGCGAGCGGAGGAAGGTGAGAACGCCGGTCGCCACGCCAAGGTGCATACGATCGACGGCGTTCTGGACCGAGACGGTGGCAACCGGAAAGGTCGTGCCTGTGCCCAGGCCTACGCAGGTCGTCAACACCTCGACGAGCAACAGTGAGGCATGCCCGGCGACCAGGCTGAGCACGCCGAGGCACAGGATCGAGAAAACAGTTCCGATCATGGCAATGCGTTTATAGTGAAAAAAGCGCGGGATCATTCGCGCGCTGAAGGTCGCACCGGCCACCGTGCCGAGCATCAGCCCAAGCAACGCGGTGCCCGATTGACTGACTGACAGGCCGACGACCGACTGCAGGTAGACCGGCAGATAGACCGACAAGCCGACATTGGCGGCCTGCAGCAGGAACATCGACAATGTGCCGGCGAGAACGATCGGATTGCCGAGCACTTCGAGCGAGATCAGCGGTTCGGCCGCGCGCATGAGTCGCAGCGCGAACGCGCTCCAGAACACCGCCGAGCAGGCGAGCAGTCCAAGGATTTCAGGCGACAGCCACGGATACTCGCTGCCGCCCCAGTTCAAGGCAAGCAGCAGCAGCGAGGTGGCCGCGACCAGAAGCAGCGCGCCGAGGCCGTCGATGCGGTGATGTTTTGCGGCGATCGGCAGCTTCTTGAGCGGGTTGTTGATGATCGCCATGGCCAGCAGGCCCAGCGGAATGTTGATCCAGAAGATCAGCGACCAATGCAGATGTTCGGCGAAGGTGCCGCCGAGCAGCGGCCCGGCGATGCTGGCGACGGCCCATGTGCCCGAGATCCAGGCGGCGTATCGGGCCCGCTCGCGCGGCGGCACGAGGTCGCCGATCACGGTCTGCGTCAGGGCGAACAGACCACCGCCGCCGGCGCCCTGGATCGCCCGGCCGACAACCAGGACCAGCATGTTGGGGGCCGTGGCGCTGACCAGCGAACCGGCGAGAAAGATCAGGATTGCAGCATAGACGGTCGGCCGGCGACCATAAATATCGGAGATCTTGCCGTAGAGCGGCGCCACGGCGGTCGCGGTCAGAAGATAGCCGGTCACGATCCATGGCAGATATTCGGCATGCCCGAGCAGACGTGCCATCGTCGGCATCGCCGGCGCGACGATGGTCTGGTCGAGCGCCGCCAGCAGCATCGACAAAAGCACGCCGCCGATGATGGCGTTTTTCTCGGTTTCGGTCAGCGGCGCGCTGGTTTCCACCATCGTTTGCTTGTCGACAGCCTGGTCCATATCCGTTCATCCATTATGCCTGCGTGCACGTCCGCGACGGGCTGGGAAGCATCTAGTACGCCGATTGGCGTTTGCCGGAGGCTGATCCCTGCGAACCTGGCATATGTCGTTCGCTATAGGCCGATTTCGACAGCGGCTCGAAAGTTTTCCGAAGCTGGCACTATGTTTCGGCAAAATTGGCTTTGTCCGACGACGCGGAGTTCAGCCGGGAGCGAGCCGGCCGTTCTCAATGCGCTCGATGCGATAGTGCAAAAGCCGCAGGATGCGGCTTTGGAAATTGGCGCTTTCGACGCGATCGAAGCGCATCTGGTCCTGGTCGTGTTTGGCAAGCATGGCCGCAGTGATTTTTGCGGCTTGGGCCTTTGCCAGTTCGCAGGTCTTTTCCGGGTAGCTCGCCTTCAAGGCGTCTTCTAGTTCGCGGCCGTGGTTCTTGGCAATCTCGACGTGGCGTTCCTCATGGCGCTTGATGTCGGCGGACAACGTATCCCAGAACAGCCTGACGCCGGCATCGGCTTTGCGCGGGCGGCGCCACTCAGGAAGGATGACCTTGACCTTGACGGTGACGACAGCGTCGGCAATCCAGCACGAGCCCGGCTTTTGCGCATAGCTGACGCGGGTGGTGAACGCCATCTGGGTAGCTCCCGGATGCCGCGACCCGGTGCTTTTCACCTGAGGCCCGAGTTTCGACAGCTGGGTCTCGATGTCGTCGAGCGTCCTGCCGCCGATCGGGAAATAACTATATGTCTTGACGAGAGTTGCAGCGCCGGCCGGGAATGCGGTCAGAGCGAGCATCAGGGCGCAAAGGAGGGATCGTTTCATCGTGTTGCCTCTTTCCCCACCTTGCTTTACCGCCGTCCTCGGCGCAACGGAATTGATCCCCCGCCACGCCGCGGGATCGAACATGGTTGATGGGCAATGATGACAGGGCGATGGCAGTTGGCGCACGGACGCCATCTCGACCTTGACGGCAAGGCCGTGATCGTCGGCATCCTCAACATCACGCCGGACAGTTTTTCCGACGGCGGCCTGTTCGATGCGCCGGAAAAAGCAGTGGCCCAGGCGCGCCGCATGGTCGAGGAGGGGGCCTCCGTCATCGACATCGGCGGAGAATCGACACGTCCCGGGGCGTCTGCGGTCTCCGCAAAGGAAGAGCAGGCTCGCATATTGCCGGTCATCGAGGCGCTCGCGACGTCTGGCGGAACGCTGATCTCGGTCGATACCTATCGCGAGGATACGGCCCGGCTTGCCGTCCAAGCCGGCGCGCATATCGTCAATGACGTCTGGGGCCTGCAGCGCGAACCGGGCATTGCCCGCGTCGCGGCCGAAACCGGCGCTGGCCTTGTCGTCATGCACACGGGACGGGACCGGCAGAAACTGCCCGACGTGATTGCCGATCAGCTCTTCTTCCTCAGGAAGTCGCTGGAAATCGCGCGGCGGAGCGGTGTTGCCGACGATCATATCGTGCTCGATCCGGGCTTCGGCTTCGCCAAGGAGACGGCCGCGGAAAATCTTGACCTGATGGCACGGTTTTCCGAACTTCATGCGCTGGGTTTTCCACTGATGGCCGGCACATCGCGAAAGCGCTTTATCGGCACAGTCACCGGCCGCGACGCAGCCGCAAGAGGCGCCGGGACCGCGGCCACCAGCGTCATCCTGAGGCTCAAAGGCGCGCATCTCTTTCGCGTCCACGATGTCGCAATCAACGTGGATGCGCTGGCCATCGCCGATGCTATGCTGGCACGTGAGATCGGGGAAAGCTGAGCCATGTATGTCATCCGCATGAAGAACTGCGCCTTCTTTGCCCGGCACGGTGTGCTGGACGAAGAAGAGACGCTCGGCCAGCGCTTTTATGTCGATGCGGCACTCACGGTGGATCCCGGGCGGGCGCTGGTCGAGGATTCCATCGAGGACACCGTCAATTACGGCATCGCCTTTGCGGTCATCGAGAAGATCATTACCGGCGAACGGCGCTTTCTGATCGAAGCGCTGGCGCTCGAAGTGGCGAGGGCGCTGACGGCGCGGTTTCCGCAGATCAAAAAGGCCGAGATCACCGTGCGCAAGCCGAACGCCCCGGTGCCGGGTGTGCTCGATCATGTCGAGGTGACCGTTGTCTGGCCAGAATAGTAACAACAACAACACCGTCTATCTCAGCCTTGGCGGCAATCTCGGTGATCCGGCGACGTCGATGGCTGCGGCACTGGGCATTCTGGATGCCAACGAGAGAACGCGCGTCGTTGCCGTTTCGTCGCTCTACCGCACGCCGCCCTGGGGCAAGCTCGATCAGCCGGATTTCCTCAATGCTGCGGCCGAAATCTCGACCGCGCTCGCGCCACGGGCTTTGCTCGACCTTTGCCTCGACGCCGAGCGAAAACTGAAGCGGGTGCGCGAGGAGCGCTGGGGTCCACGCCTGATCGATATCGACATTCTGGTGTTCGGCGACCGCATCATCCACGAGACCGGACTGGAGGTGCCGCATCCGCGCATGCTGGAGCGCGCCTTCGTGCTGGCGCCGCTGGCAGAAATTGCGCCGGAGCTTGTGGTCGACGGCAAGAGCGTATCGGAGCGGCTGGCCGCCGTCGACACATCGGGCATTGAACGGCTGCCGTCAGGCCGGGATTGGTGGAAAACCTGACGCTGCCGCCATCGGTGCCTGAAATCAGCCGGAGAACCCACCTCCGTCGAGGAACATTTGTTCGTCCGGTGTCGTCTCGCGGCCAAGCATCCTGTTTCGATGCGGAAAGCGGCCGAAGCGCTGGATGATGTCGCGATGCTCGATCGCATATTTCAGATAGATCGGGGCTTTGGCGGCGGTAAGCTCTACCGATTTGAGCTGATCGGCGAGGTCCTCCGAATGCTCATAGGGCAGATAGAGAAAAACGCGGAGCTCTTCGTCGAGTGCCAAGTCATGGCCGGCAGCGATCGCTTTCCCGGCGAAATGCCGCGCCAGCGGGTCCGTGGCGTACATGTGGCCGGTGGCGCGAAAGCAGTTTCGCGGAAACTGGTCGAGCAGGATCATCAGTGCCAGCGACCCTTCGGCGTGTTCGGACCAGCCGTCGCATTCGCGGCGGGCGGCGGCAAAGTGCAGATCGAGAAACCGGGTGCGGAAGTCGGCATCAAAGGCGTCGTTCTTCTCGAACCACGCGTCCTCCCCGGCGTCGCGCCAGAATCTGGTGATGGAGACAGCGCGGTCGTCCAGTTCGTTCATCATTCGCGTCTTTCCAACGTTTAATCGGCCGGTTCGGATTTCTGCAGCACGCCGGCGGTCTCCTCGTTGAGCGCCTGGCCCACGCGCCGTGGCGTGCTGAGCGGCGTCGGGATGGGGGTGCCGATATTGCCTTTGAGGAAGCGCCGCCCGGCGCGGATGCCTTCTGCCTGTTGAAGTTCGAAACGGGCAGCATCGCGGCGGCGGACGTCCTCGACTACTTCGGCGACCGCTTCCGGATCGACGCCGAGAGCTTCCAGTGTCGAGCCGCCGAAGACAAGCGCCGATTCGAACGTCTCGCGGAGCTGATAGTCGACGCCGGCACGAATGAGCTGCAACGCCGTGCCGCGGTCGAAAGCCCGCGCCAGCACTGTCAGCAACGGAAACTCCGCCTTGATGAGCTCGGCGATGCGCACGGCGGCATCGGGCTTGTCAACGCAGATCAGCACGGCGCGTGCGCGCCCGGCTCCCGCGGCACGCAGGATGTCCAGCCGCGTGCCGTCGCCGTAATAGACCTTGAAGCCGAAATCGGCCGCCGCCTGGATCATCTCGACCTCATTGTCGATGATCGACACATCAATCCCGCGCAACAAAAGCGGCTGGCTGGCGATCTGGCCGAACCGGCCAAAGCCGATGATCAGCACGCTGCCGGTCAGGCCTTCGGCGACATCGACGCCTTCAAGCGACTGCTCGTCGCGTGGCGTCAGATACCGCAATGCTATGATCGCTAAGGGCGTCAGCACCATGGAAATGATGACGATGGCGGTCAGCATCGCATTGGCCTGGCTATCGATGATACCGACAGCCGCCGCTGCGGAATAGAGGACGAAGGCGAATTCGCCGCCTTGCGCCATGAAGACCGCGCGCTCGAGCGCTTCCCGGTGGCCGGTTTTGAGAATGCGGGCGACGATATAGATGCCGATCGCCTTCATCATCATGTAGGCGACGACATAGATGGCAATGAGCTGCCAGTTGACGACGACCACATGCAGGTCGAGCGACATGCCGACGGCGAGGAAGAACAGTCCGAGCAGAATGCCGCGGAATGGTTCGATGTCGGCCTCCAGCTGATGGCGGAAGGTCGATTCCGACAAAAGCACGCCGGCCAGGAAGGCGCCCATGGCCATCGACAGGCCGGAAAGCTGCATGGCGAGCGCCGACCCAAGCACGACCAGAAGGGCGGCTGCGGTCATCACCTCACGGGCGCGCGCATCCGCCAGGATACGGAAGAACGGATTGAGCAGATAGCGTCCTGCAAGCACCAGCCCGACGATCGCGGCAAGGCCGATGCCGACCTCCGTCAACCGATCCGACAGGCTCATATCGGCGCCGCCCGGCGCGAGGAAGGCGATCAGCGCCAGCAGCGGCACGATGGCCAGGTCTTCCAAAAGCAGGACCGAAACGATGCGCTGGCCCTTGGGCGTGGCCAGTTCGCCGCGTTCTTCCAGCAATTGCATGACGATTGCCGTCGAGGTGAGCACGAAACCGGCGCCGGCGACGAAGGATTGCGCGATAGGAAAACCTCCCGCCAGCCCGACGCCGGTCAGCAGGACCGCGCAGACGCCGACCTGCAGCGCGCCAAGCCCGAAAATCTCGCGGCGCATGCCCCATAGCCGTGACGGCTGCATCTCCAGCCCGATGATGAACAGAAACATGACGACGCCGAGTTCGGCGACATGAAGAATGGCTTCCGATTCGGAAAAGATGCGCAGCCCGAACGGACCGATCACGACGCCGGCCGTCAAATAGCCGAGGATGGAGCCAAGTCTGATGCGCCTGAAGATCGGCACCGCAACGACGCCGGCGGCGAGCAGCGCCACCACCTGGATCAGATCGCTGTTCGATGCTTCTGCCGCCATGCCTGCCGTTCCGCTCTCTTGCAACAAGCGGCCAAGATAGGGGCTACGGGGCGGATCGAACAGTGCGAATCCGGCGCGTTGTGAAGGCGATATTGCAGGCGCACTGAATAGGATAATGGGCTCCCGGGCGTTGCTTGTTCCAGCAATCCGGCGCTAAGGACGCCCGGCTTCGGCCAGTGAAGGGCGAGCGACGATCAAGTCGCGGCCCTTTCAGGCGGTGACAACCAAGTATCAGGGCGGCACGACAGCAGCCGAGGCCTGCAAGGCCTATGACGAGGTGACTGCCGCGATCAAAGCCTGAGCGCCCAGTTGCATGTCAAAGAGGGCGGCGCCGTTTGGCTGCCGCCTTTTTTCATGCCGGGGGCTCAGTTCGGAGAGATGGAGCCAACTTCTACCGCATCGACCCGCTTCAACTTCATGCCGATGACCGGGACCAGCTGCTGGTCGACGCGCACGGCAACGGTCACCGTCATTGAATTGTCGTCGGGGACAAGCGCCTGCATAACGCCGCGCAACTGATTGCGATTGATGGTGAAAACCACCTTGTGCGCATCGACGACATTGCCGCCGATAATGTCGAGGCCGGAGCCGGCGGCCCCGCCCATAAAGCTGCCCTTGTAGCCCTGCCGGCCCTTGTGTTCGATCGTTGCCGACATCTGCTGGGTGAACATGCCTACCCGGCAGCCGCCGTCGAGCGACATGCCGACCTTGCCGTCAGGCGTCGAGCCGATGAAGCTGCAGGTGAACTTTGTGCCCTTGTATTTGCCGGCAACGATTTCCCCGGGGCCGACCCATTTGCCTTCGACCGACCGAAAGAACTGCTTGTCCGGTTCCGCCGCCGAGGTCTTTCCGGCAATGCCGACGGTTGCGACAAGCGCGAGCGCCACGGGCAGCCCGCTGGACAGAATAACGCTTTTCATCGACGACACCCGGCAACAAAGAGACTGGTTTGGACGCTTCCGACCATGGACAAGATTGGTTAATGCTTTGTCACCCCAAGGCAATAGTCATGTTCCGGAAGCGGATGTTTCTTTTTCTTTCTTTGCTGCAAAGGAGGTCAGCGCGGAGAGGAAATCGCCCAATCCGGGGCGCCTGACCGCGTAAAAGGGCAGGGGCCTTGCGGTTTCCATCGCTGCAATGCCGATGCGCGCAGTCATCATGCCGTTGACGACGCCTTCGCCGAGCTTGGCCGAGAGCCGGGCGGCAAGGCCGTGGCCGACGATCTGCTGGACGAAACTGTCGCCGACGGCGATCGACCCGGTGACCGCGAGATGGGCCAGAACGCTGCGCGCCAGGCGAAAAAAGCCAAGCGTGCCGGGGCGGCCGCCATAAAGCTCCGATAGCCGGCGAATCAACCGGCCGGCTTCGAACACGACATAAGCGACGTCGACCAGCGCGCGGGGGCTGACCGCGGTCACCAGGGAGACGCGCTTCGCCGCTTCGAGGATCATCACCCTGGCGCGGGCATCGAGCGGGCCGAGTATCTCGGTCTCGGCCAGCCGCACCAGATTGCCGCCGTCAATGATCTCGCCGCGCAATTCGGCCAGCGAGCGCCTGCCGGCCGCGGTTTCAGGCTTGGCCGAGACAAAGACCGACAACTCGTCGACCACGGCGCGGGCGGCCTTCGGATCGTCACGGGCAATCGCATCGAGCGCCCGCTTCTGCAACTTTTCGACCTCGGCAAGGCGGGCAATCGCCATGAATTCGCGC
Source organism: Mesorhizobium sp. M0185 (assembly GCF_040322175.1). Classification (NCBI taxonomy): domain Bacteria; kingdom Pseudomonadati; phylum Pseudomonadota; class Alphaproteobacteria; order Hyphomicrobiales; family Phyllobacteriaceae; genus Mesorhizobium; species Mesorhizobium sp. M0185. The sequence continues at coordinate 88,886 of NZ_JAMYSY010000003.1, forward strand.
ACGAGGATGATCAGAAGCGCCAGGATGGCGATCGCGGCCATAGCGGCAGCCAGCCAGCCCAGCCACTCGGCGCGCTCGAACAGGTCGCGAATCAGCTGGTCGGTCCAGAGGCCGACGGCGAGCGAAACCAGAACGCCCAGCGCGCCGAAGAACAGGCTGCCAAGCGGCGAACGTTTTCGCGGCGCAATCGCCGGCGGCGGTTCGGCAGCGACGATATCAGGCTCGTCGAAGACGTCGATCTCCGCCGGTGTGACCACGGCAAGATCCGCCGTCACGGTACGCGGCTTTCGCGCCGGCGCGGCCTCGGACGCAGCATGGTGAGCCGTCGAATCTTCCTTCTGCTGGGGCTCCGGCTCTATGCGAAAGGCCGCCGGTCTGCGGGGCGCACTCATGCGAGATGATCTCCGATCAGGAACTGCAGCGCGCGGTCGAGCCTGATATGCGGCAGCGACAGCGTCACACCCTCGGCGGTGCGCTCGAGTTTCGGCGGGCGAAAGCGCACGAAGCGGATCGCGGGGTCGTCATTGTTCTGCGGGCGGGTCGATTCGGAAACGTCGAACACCGCATCAACTTTCTCCGGCAAGTCACCGGGAAATATGGCTGTTTCGGTCTTTCCGTCAAAGGTTTTGCCATCGATTTTTTCGCCGCGCAATGGCGTGCCGATAATGACCGGCAAAGTCTCGCGGCCCTGCTTGACCGTGCCTTCCCGGGTCGCGCGCATGGCAGCCATAGCGACGACGTCGACGTCGGCGCCGGTGAAATTCGCCCGCGCCACGGCTCGGTCGGCTAGCCGCCGCACGATCGCCTGCAGCCGGTCGTGGCTTTCGTGGTGCAGATGGTCGGCCTTGGTCGCGGCCACCAATATGCGGTCGATACGCCTCGAAAACAGGTCGGTCAGGAAGTTGCCCCGGCCGGGCCGGAAACAGGACAGGATTTCGGTGACCGCGCGCTCCAGATCGGCCATCGCACCGGGGCCGGCATTCAATGCCTGCAATGCGTCGATGAGCACGATCTGGCGGTCGAGACGCGTGATGTGTTCGCGAAAGAACGGCTTGACGACATGCGTCTTGTAAGCCTCGTAGCGCCGCTCCATCATAGCCTGCAGCGATCCCGAGCGGGCGCGCCGGCCGCCCAGATTCGGCAGCGGCGCGAAGGTGAGAGCGGGCGAGCCTTCAAGATCGCCGGGCATCAGGAAGCGGCCGGGCGGCAGGGTCGAAAGCGCCCGCTCGTCAAGTTTGCAGGCCTTGAGATAGGCGGCGAAGCTCTCGGCGAGACGGCGCGCCGTCATCTCGTCGGCGTCGGCGTTGGGGTCGACGGAGGCGGAGAGCGCCTGCCATTCCCGCGAAAGATCGACACGCACCGGCAACACGGCCATCTCGAAGGCCTCACGCGAAAAATCGGCGTAGGACTTGCCGAGCAGCGGCAGGTCGAGCAGCCATTCGCCGGGATAATCGACGATGTCGACCGACAATTTGCCGGCGGAAAACATGCGGCTCCAGCCAGAGGCCGATTCGTATTCGATGGTCAGCCTCAGTTCGGAAATCGCACGCGTCGAATCCGGCCAGACGCGGTCGTCGACAAGAGCCGCGATGTGATCCTCGTACTGGAAGCGTGGTACGGCGTCGTCCGGCTGCTCTTCGAGAAAAGCGCGGGCGATGCGCCCCGATTTTTGTGCCTCAAACAGCGGCAAGCGTCCGCCATGGACCAGATTGTGCACAAGGGCCGAGATGAACACCGTCTTGCCGGCGCGAGACAGCCCGGTCACGCCAAGACGCAGTGACGGAGCGAAAAGCCCGGCAGCGCGGCCTGACAACGTATCCAAGGCAATCTTCGCCTCGTCGGTAAAAGTCGTCAGCGATGATGCCAAATCTGTTCTCGCGGGCCGGTCAGGATCCGATATAGGCTTTGATGCGCGGCTTTGAAATGGCCTCAGATATCGGCAGGCGTCAGGAAGGCTTCGAGATAGCCGGTGCCTGGCGCAGCCTCGGCAAGTCTGCCGTTGAACCGGACCACCGCAAGTGCGGAGGTCGGGAAGCCGTGGTTCAGCATGGCCCGCGCGGTCTCGTCGCCGTCGCCTGAGAGCGCCATGGCGAGATCCTCAATCATCGGATTGTGGCCGATGACGAGCAAGGCATCCAGCCCGCCATTCTGCCGGATGGCAGTGAGGTATGCGGCGGCATCGTCGCTGTAGAGGGTGTCACAGAACAGCACCCGGCCCGTGTCCGTATGGCCAGCCAAGCTTTCCAGCGTCTGGCGGGCGCGCCTGGCGCTTGAGCAAAGGGTGAGGGCCGGTGCATATTTGCGCGAACGCATCAGCACGCCCATCGCTTCGGAATCGGCGAAGCCGGATGGATCGAGCGGGCGGTCGAAGTCAGCCACGCCAGGCAGCGCCCAGCCGGCCTTCGCATGCCTCAGGAGGTAAAGTCTGATCACCGGGTCCCCGTTGTGCCGGGCACCGAACCCGTCAGCACGCCGCAGGATTTGCCATCAGAAGAGCTCCGTGCGCAATGGCAAGCACCCCTCAAGCATAGCGAATCATGTACGGATTCGGTCGTATTCTTCGCAAAAAGGGCATCGCCGATGCTGGTTTGTCCGAGACTAACAATTGCGTGAAACTGTTGTCGATTGACCTTGTGCAGCTTTCGGTCCGCGAATATATAGGCGCCAAATTTGGGGTTTGTTGGGTGAGTCGAATGAACGACATCGTTACCGCCGATTACGTGCCCTCCGAAGACGAGCCGTTCATGAACGAGCGGCAGAAATCCTACTTTCGCATGAAGCTCGTCACCTGGAAGAACGACATCTTGCGCGAAGCGCGCGAAACTCTCGAAATCCTGCAGCAGGAAAACGCCAACCACCCCGACCTCGCCGATCGCGCCTCCTCCGAAACCGACCGCGCCATCGAACTTCGCGCCCGCGATCGCCAGCGAAAACTCATCTCCAAGATCGATTCGGCCCTCCAGCGCCTTGACGAAGGCACTTACGGTTATTGCGAGGAGACGGGCGAGCCGATCGCGCTGAAGCGGCTCGACGCGCGCCCGATCGCCACCTTGTCGATCGAGGCACAGGAGCGCCATGAGCGGCGCGAGAAGGTCTACCGCGACGACTGAGTCGCCGGGAAAAACAGCGGCATCGGTAAAGCGTTCACAATGGCCGGTTTTCCGGCCATTTTCATTGGCCGTTCGCTATCGGCCTATCTTTTCTGATTGGACAACTCGCCGAGGAGCTTCGTCATCTCGTCGTCGAGAGAGGGCGATGCCTTCGCCACCGGCTTGCTCGGCGTTTGGCTGAAGCGTGGCTCGTCGAGGGAAACCTCCAGCTCCTTCATCAGCGCATCGTCAATCGACTCGTGCTGTGCCGGCGGCTCGTATCTTGCCGGGGAGTCCTGTCTTGCCGGCGGCTGCGCATGCCGCGAGGCATTGGCGTTGACGGATCCATAACTTGGCAACGGTGTGACGTTCGATGCCGGTTTCGGCGCCGGCGCCGGCATTGTTGCCGGCATCGTCGCCGTCTGGCGGGCTTGGACAGGGGTCGCGGTTACGCTTGCCGGCTGCGGTGGCGCTTGCCTCACCGGCGCGGCTGTGGTCGAAGCAGACCTTGCTGCCGGCTGGTGGCCGTTGTCTCCGGTCAATGCCGGGCGCCGCAACGCCGAGAGCCTGATGTCGCGCTCGACGACGACGTCGGTCGGACCACCGATCAAGAGCAGGTGCTCGATATCGTCACGGCGCACCAGCACCAGCCGCCGGTGACTGTCGACCGCTGTGGCATCCATGACAGCCAGCCGCGTCTTGCGGTTCCTGCCGCCGGCGACGAATGTCCCGAACGTCAGGCTGCGGATCAGCCTGATGATAAGAAGAATGATGAGCAGAAGGACAAGTACTGCAAACGTCCATAGGATTGCTGCGGCATAACCAGGACCCGCCACGCCATCCAGCCATTGCAGCATTGGTTCCCCCAAAATCAGCTTTCGAAGAGAAGCGACACTAGACTGTTGCGGCAGGCCACCGCAAGTTGCCTTTCACGCTTCGTGAACAGCTTGAAACGCCGGGAGCCGAACGGCGTCATTTTTAGCGGACATCTGCAGCCGGGCCTTTTCCCAACCCTGAGAATATGATTCAACCGACACCGGAATTCACGAGCAGGGGGCACATGGCCAAGGAAGCGCGCGGCGATTTCTATCCGGTACCTATCGTCGACCAGAACACGCGACCGGGAGCGGTCACCCGGCTCATCGTCTTCATCGTCGTCCTGACTGGGGCAGCGATCGTCTTCGGCCTTTTCCGCGAGCGCCTTGGCGATCCATTCCTGCTTGGCATGCTTGGCGTGCTGGCGATGATCGGCGTCGGCTTTCTATTCGCCACTGCGATCGGCTTCGTGCACATCACGCCGCGCTCGACAAGCGACGAACTGTCGAAAGCTTTCGTCGATTCGATGTCGCAAGGTCTCCTGGTCACCGACACCAAAGGCCGTATCATCTACGCCAACCGGACCTATGCCGATATGACGGGTGCCGAGTCGGCCGCCGACCTCAAGACCGTCGAAGGTTTGCTTTCAGACGTTCCCGAGGCCTCGGTGACCATATACCGGCTGGCGTCCGGCCTGCGGGACGGCCAGCCGGGCGACGGCGAGTTTCGGCTCGCGCAGTCCATTCGGCCAGGCGCCGAACCGGGCGCGCGCTGGTACCGCGTTCGGGCCCGCGCCTTCAGCGTTCCCGGCCAGCGGCTGCCCATGCTTGCCTGGCAGCTTGCCGATATCTCGCGGGAACGGGCCGAGCAGGAGCGGTTCTTTCTCGACCTCCAAAAGGCGATCGATCACCTCGACCATGCGCCGGCCGGTTTCTTTTCGGCCGACCAGGAAGGCCGCGTCACCTATATCAACGCGACTCTTGCGGAGTGGCTGGGCATCGACCTGGCCAGCTTCACTCCCGGCGCCATCACGCTGCCGGAGATCGTCGCCGGGGACGGCATGGCGCTGGTCCGTTCGGTCAAGGCCGACGCTGGTACCACGCGCAATGCCGTTATCGACCTCGATCTGACGACGATGACCGGCGAGGCGCTGCCGGTGCGCTTCATGCATCGTGTCTCGGCCAGCCGAGAGGGTCTCAACGGCCCGACTCGCACCATCGTGCTCAACCGGACGCAAGGCGAGGACGCTTCGGCCGACCTCCGCGCATCGGAAATACGCTTCACGCGGTTCTTCAACTCGACGCCGATGGCGATAGCCGGCGTCGACCATGCCGGCCGCATCCTGCGCACCAATGCGCCATTCCTGTCGCTGTTTTCCTCGGTCGTCGACCGCGACGCGGTCGATCGGCGTGTGCGGCTGGATACGGTGATCCACGAGCGCGACCGGCCGGCTTTCGCCGCGGCCTTTGAAAAGGCACGCCAGCAACAGGCTGACATCGAGCCGATCGATACGGTGCTGCCCGGCAATGAGGAGCGCCACATACGCTTCTACGTCAACGCGGTCGCAGACGGTACCGGTGGCGAGGGCGCCGAGGAATCGGCCATCGTCTATGCCGTGGAGACTACTGAGCAAAAGGCCCTCGAGGGCCAGATGGCGCAGAGCCAGAAGATGCAGGCGGTCGGCCAACTCGCCGGCGGCATCGCGCATGATTTCAACAATGTGCTGACCGCCATCATCATGGCCTCGGACCTGCTGTTGACCAACCACCGGCCGTCCGATCCGTCATTCCCGGACATCATGAACATCAAGCAGAATGCCAACCGGGCGGCCTCGCTGGTGCGGCAGTTGCTGGCCTTCTCGCGCAAGCAGACGCTGCGGCCGGAGGTGCTCAACCTGACCGACGTGCTCGCCGATCTCAGAATGCTGCTTGCCCGGCTGGTCGGCAACGATATCAAGCTCAAGATCGACCATGGCCGCGACCTGTGGCCGGTCAGGGTCGATATCGGGCAGTTCGAGCAAGTGGTGGTCAATCTGGTGGTCAATGCGCGCGATGCGATGCCGGCCGGCGGCGACCTCACGGTGCGCACCCGCAACGTCAGCGCCGGAGAGTGCAAGACCTTTTCCTACCGCGAACTTACTCCGGCCGACTATGTGCTGGTCGAGGTCGAGGACAGCGGCAGCGGCATCGCGCCTGATGTGCTGAAAAAGATCTTCGAGCCCTTCTTCACGACAAAGGAGGTTGGCAAGGGAACCGGACTCGGCCTGTCCATGGTCTATGGCATCATCAAGCAGACAGGCGGCTTCATCTTCTGCGATTCCGAAGTCGGCAAGGGATCCGTGTTCCGCATCTTCCTGCCGCGGCACATTGCGGAGGCAAGGAAGGCGGGCGAGGCTGGAGAAGTGCCGGCCGCCCCCGCCAAGATCGCCGACTCAGCCAAGGATCTGTCGGGCTCGGCCACGGTGCTGCTGGTCGAGGACGAGGACGCCGTGCGCATGGGCGGCATGCGGGCGCTGAAATCGCGCGGCTACACCGTCCACGAGGCGTCGTCGGGCGTCGAGGCGCTTGAAGTCTACGAAGCGCTCGGCGGCAAGGTCGACGTCGTGGTGTCGGACGTGGTGATGCCGGAAATGGACGGCCCGACGCTGCTTGGCGAATTGCGCAAACGGCAGCCCGACATCAAGTTCATCTTCGTGTCCGGCTATGCCGAAGACGCGTTCGCCAAGAACTTGCCGGCCGACGCGCATTTCGGCTTCTTGCCGAAGCCGTTTTCGCTCAAGCAATTGGCCACGATCGTAAAGGACATGCTGGAATCCTGACCGCTTCCAACGCTCCGCTTGCGCAATGTCGTGAGACTGCCATGATTGCAGGCGAAACGGGCGACGGGTTTTGGAAAGCATGCCGTGACGCCACACAACGAGGCTAGCAAAGGCGACTACGCAAGCACGGTGCTGCTGCCGGGCGACCCGCAGCGCGCTGAATGGATGGCGGAGACCTTTCTGGAAGCGCCGCGCTGCGTCAACCGCCGCCGCGGCGCGCTCGGCTTTACCGGGTTGTTTCGCGGCAAGCCTGTCAGCGTCCAGTCCACCGGCATCGGCGTCCCGTCATTCCTGGTCTACGTGCACGAGCTGCTGGATTTCTACGGTGCGAAAACGTTGATCCGCACCGGCACCTGCGGTGGCCTGACCGCCGAGACGGCGCTGCGCAGCCTGGTGATCGCACAATCGGTGCGTGGCGAAAATGCGGAGAGCGGCCAGGTTTTTGGGCTCTATCGTGCCGATGCCGGCCCCGATCCGGCATTTTTGGCCCAGGCGTTGGCCCGGGCTGCGGAACTCGGCATCGACCATCGGGCCGGGCTGACGATCTGCAGCGACATTTTTTATCATCCGCTGGGGCGCGAACGCTTTGCCGAAGCACAGGCACAGGGGGCGCTCGCCGTGGATATGGAAACCAGCGCACTCTACCGCATTGCGGCCGATTTCGGCGCCCGGGCGCTGTCGATCCTGACCGTCGTCGACAATGTGGCAACCGGCGAGCAGACCGACTATTCCGAACGCCAGGGCCTTTTCACCGATATGACCCGGCTGGCGCTCGACATGGCGGCGGAGAGCTAGGCGGCTTCTACTTCGGAGTAGGGAAGCTCGCCAGGTTCCGTACTTTTCAACGCTTCGTGCAGGTCGAGGCGGTAAAGGCGCCGTCTGGCTGCTTCATGATGATGTCGAAGGACGGGGTGGTTCCGCTTTCCAGCGTCGCTTGCGTAAGCGAGATCGAGTTGCCACCGCTGGTGTAGCCGCCCAGCGGACCCAGCCAGGTAATCACCCCGTCTGCATCCATCTGGTAGTTATAACTCTGCGGCGCGGTGCCGAAGCTAACCGGACCGCCATAGACGTTTCCCTTGATGGTAATGTCGCCGAGGCTGAGAAACATGCCCAGCAGATAGACTTCGCAATGATAGGAGCCGTCCGGCAGCTTGCCGTCGCTGAAGCCGGTGCGCGCTACGGTCGTCGTCGCCAGCAGAAGCATGGTGATGAAAATGCAAGACGTTCGGAAGGCCATGGCGTCGCTCGTTTAAGGGTTCGAACTTGCCCCATTTCGCTGCGGCGCTGCAATCCTCGCCAGTGCTCATATGATGCTGCTCAAAATTCGGGCATTTGCCTGTATATGAGTAAAACTTAGGCTGATACGAGTGATCTTTTCTCATTTCAAACCTGGCAGGCGAGGTTCATCTCCTGCGGCTAATACATTAACCGACTGACAGGGCTGGGAAATCTCAAACCCTCCGATCTTTCGCCGGTGATTGGCACAGCCGTTGCATGGTCTGTTCCGATGCAGTTAACCAGCTTGGGAGTTTAAAAGTATGAGGGGCAGTTTCTCGACAATAACAAAAATGTTTTCGGCCGGCGTGGTCACCGCCGGCCTGCTGATGAGCGTTCCCGCCAAGGCGGCCGACGACACCATCAAGGTCGGCATCCTCCATTCGCTGTCGGGAACCATGGCGATCTCGGAGACGACGCTGAAGGACGCCATGCTGATGCTCATCGAAGAGCAGAATGCCAAGGGTGGCCTGCTCGGCAAGACGCTCGAGGCGGTGGTCGTCGATCCGGCTTCCAACTGGCCGCTGTTCGCCGAAAAGGCGCGCGAGCTGATCTCCAAGGACAAGGTCGCGGCGGTGTTCGGCTGCTGGACCTCGGTGTCGCGCAAATCGGTGCTGCCGGTGTTCAGCGAACTCGACAACATCCTTTTCTATCCCGTCCAGTATGAGGGCGAGGAGAGCGAACGCAACGTGTTCTACACCGGTGCGGCGCCGAACCAGCAAGCCATTCCCGCGGTCGACTATCTGATGAGCGAGGACGGCGGTTCGGTGAAGCGCTGGGTTCTCGAAGGCACCGACTACGTCTACCCGCGCACCACTAACAAAATCCTCGAGGCCTATCTGAAGGCCAAGGGCGTCGCTGCGGAAGACATCATGGTCAACTACACGCCGTTCGGCTTCTCCGACTGGCAGACCGAAGTTTCGGCGATCAAGAAGTTCGGCTCGGCCGGCAAGAAGACCGCCGTGGTCTCGACCGTCAATGGCGACGCCAACGTGCCGTTCTACAAGGAGCTCGGCAACCAGGGCATCAAGGCCGAGGACATCCCGGTCATGGCCTTCTCGGTCGGCGAGGAAGAGCTTGCCGGTCTGGACACTGCGCCGCTGGTCGGCCATCTCGCCGCCTGGAACTATTTCGAGAGCGTCGACACGCCCGAGAACGCGAAGTTCATCGCCGACTGGCACAAATTCATCAAGAACGACAAGCGCACCACCAACGACCCGATGGAAGCCCATTATATCGGCTTCAACATGTGGGTGAAGGCGGTCGAGAAGGCCGGCACCACCGATCCGGACAAGGTAATCGACGCCATGGTCGGCGTCTCGGTGCCGAACCTGACCGGCGGTTATTCGACGATGATGCCGAACCATCACATTACCAAGCCGGTGCTGATCGGCGAAATCCAGGCCGACGGCCAGTTCGAAACCGTTTCGCAGACGCCCGGCCTGGTGATGGGCGACGAGTGGTCCGACTATCTGCCTGACTCCAAGGACCTGATCTCCGATTGGCGCGCGCCTCTGTCCTGCGGCAACTTCAACGTTGCCACCGGCAAATGCGGCGGCAAGGGAACCAACTGATCCTCCCGGTCTGTCCTCCCAGACCCGCAAGCCTCCGGGCAGGCTCCTCCTCCAGCCTGCCCGGAGGCGACATTCAATCTTCATGAGCCACCAGAAACCAATGATCCTGATCCGCGCGATTGGCCTGATGCTGCTCCTTCTCCTGGGGATGCTGCTGCCGTCGAACGCCAGCGAAGCAGATCTGCGCGTGGTCATCGCCAAATTCGCTACCGCCGCCAATTTTCCGGCGATAGAAGCCGTGGTGCGGGAGCTTGCGGCTTCCGGCGATCCGGCCGTAGAACGGCCGCTTGCCGCGCTTGCGGAGGGCAGCCTTTACGTGCGCAAGGCCGATTCACTGGTCTTTGTCGGCAAGGAGAGCGGCGACGGCATCGAGCTGCTCGATGCGCTTACCGGCGAAAGATCGGGCGAAGCTGCCAAGGCCGACATCACCAAGATCAAGGTCAACAACACGCTGCGCCGCGTTATCCGCGACGCGCTGGGCACACTGACGCTTGGCTCCAAGGATCCGGCCGTGCGCATTGCCGCCGCCGACACAATGTTCAAGACGCCGGACGCGGCAAACATCGAGCCGCTCGACACCGCGATCGCAAATGAGAGCGTGGCAAGCGTCAAGGCGCTGCTAGAACAGGCCCGCGCCGCGTCGATTCTCGTTTCCGACAGGCCGGAGGCCGACAAACTGGCGGCAATCGGGCTCATCGGTGCGCGCAGCGACCGCGATGCGGTGTCGCTGCTCACGTCGGTAGAGGCCAATTCCGAAGGTGCGGTGAAGGACGCGGCGACGGCTGCGATCGCCAACATCAATTCGACGCTGGCGCTGTGGGATGCCGGCCAGAATATCTGGTATGGCATATCGCTTGGATCGGTGCTGCTGCTGGCGGCGATTGGCCTGGCCATCACCTTCGGCGTCATGGGCGTCATCAACATGGCGCATGGCGAGATGGTCATGCTCGGCGCCTACACGACCTTCGTCGTGCAGGAGGTTATCCGCAATTCCTTTCCCGGCCTGTTCGACTGGTCGCTGGTCATCGCCCTGCCGCTGGCCTTCCTGGTGGCGGCGCTCGTCGGCCTTGTCATCGAGCGCGGGCTGATCCGCTTCCTCTATGGACGGCCGCTGGAGACGCTGCTGGCGACATGGGGTGTGTCGCTGATCCTGCAGCAGGCCGTACGCACCATCTTCGGGCCGACCAACCAGGAGGTAGGCAACCCGTCATGGATGTCCGGCTCGTTCAATATCGGCCAGCTTGCCGTGACCTGGAACCGGCTCTGGATCCTGGTATTCGCGCTCGGCGTGTTCGCGGTGCTGCTCTACGTGATGAAACGCACGCCCTGGGGGCTGCAGATGCGTGCCGTCACCGCCAATCGCCGCATGGCCGCCTCGATGGGCATCAGGACGCCTTGGGTCGATGCGCTAACGTTTGCACTCGGCTCCGGCATTGCCGGCATCGCCGGTGTCGCGCTCAGCCAGATCGACAACGTCTCGCCCAATCTCGGCCGCGGCTACATCATCGACAGCTTCATGGTCGTCGTTTTCGGCGGTGTCGGCAATCTTTGGGGCACGCTGGTCGGCGCTTTCTCGCTCGGCATCGTCAACAAGTTCCTCGAACCTTATGCCGGAGCAGTGCTCGGCAAGATCGTCGTCCTGGTGCTGATCATCCTGTTCATCCAGAAACGCCCGCGCGGTCTGTTCGCGCTAAAGGGCAGGTCGGTGGAAGCATGATCACGGGACGCTTCTTTGCCGCCGGCGCCGACCGCCGCGTCGCCATCACCATCTTCATCCTACTGGCGGTTGCAATCGTCGTGCCGCTGCTCAATCTTGCGGTCTCGCCGACAAGTGCGTTTTACGTGCCGTCCTATATCGTCGCGCTCACCGGCAAATACCTCTGCTATGCACTGCTCGCCTTGGCGCTCGATCTCGTCTGGGGCTATTGCGGCATCCTCTCGCTCGGCCACGGCGCCTTCTTCGCACTCGGCGGCTATGCGATGGGCATGTATCTGATGCGCCAGATCGGCTCGCGAGGCGTCTACGGCAATCCGTTGCTGCCGGATTTCATGGTGTTCCTTAACTACAAGGAATTGCCATGGTTCTGGTATGGTTTCGACCATTTCTGGTTTGCCGCGGTCATGGTGCTTGCGGTGCCCGGCCTGCTCGCCTTCGTCTTCGGCTGGTTTGCCTTCCGCAGCCGCGTCACCGGCGTCTACCTGTCGATCATCACCCAGGCGATGACCTATGCGCTGCTGCTTGCCTTTTTCCGCAACGACATGGGTTTCGGCGGCAATAACGGCCTGACTGATTTCAAGGACATTTTGAGCTTCAACGTGCAGGCCGACATGACGCGCTCGGCGCTGTTCGCGGCCAGCGCCGTCATGCTGGCGTTTGCCGTCTTCGTCACCTGGGCAATCGTCGGTTCCAAGTACGGCAAGCTTTTGATGGCGGTGCGCGACGCCGAAAGCCGCACACGCTTCCTCGGCTGGCGGGCGGAGAACGTCAAACTGTTCGCATTCACCCTGTCGGCGGTGATGGCCGGCATCGCCGGTGCGCTTTACGTGCCGCAGGTCGGCATCATCAACCCTGGCGAATTCGAGCCGTCCAATTCGATCGAGGTGGTGGTGTGGGCGGCCGTCGGCGGGCGCGGCACTATCGTCGGGCCGATCATCGGCGCGCTTCTGGTCAATGCCGGTAAATCCTGGTTCACCGGCGTGCTGCCTGAATTCTGGCTGTTTGCGCTGGGCGGACTGTTTGTCGCCGTCACGCTGTTCCTGCCCAAGGGCATCATCGGCATGTGGGATTCCTGGCGCGGCAACGCCAAGGCGCTGCGGGCGGCCTCGGTTGCCGAGGAAGTCGGCATCGATCCCGATGCGCCGGTGCCGCCGAAAACCGACCGCTCGGCGGCGAGAAGGCCGGGCGACTGGTCGGCCTCCGGCGCCGAACCGCAGCCGGCGGAGTGATGGCCTGATGTCGAAGAGCAACACCATCCTCTATCTCGACGGCGTGTCGGTTTCCTTCGACGGGTTTCGCGCCATCAACAACCTTTCGCTGGTGCTCGACAAGGGCGAGATGCGGGCGATCATCGGCCCCAACGGCGCAGGAAAGACGACGATGATGGACATCGTCACCGGCAAGACGCGGCCCGACGCGGGTGAGGTTTTCTTCAACGGTGAGGTCGACCTAACCAAACACGACGAGGCCGAAATCGCCATGATGGGCATCGGCCGTAAATTCCAGAAGCCGACCGTCTTCGAAAGCCACACGATCGAGGACAATCTGATGCTGGCGCTGAAAGGCCCGCGCTCGATCTTCCCGGCATTGTTCCATCGTCGTTCGGCCGCGGACGTGCGGCAGATCGACGACATCCTCGGCATCATTCGGCTTGGCGACAAGCGTGACGAACTCGCCGCCAATCTGAGCCACGGCCAAAAGCAATGGCTCGAGATCGGCATGCTTCTGGCGCAGGATCCGAAGCTGCTGCTGGTCGACGAACCGGTTGCCGGCATGACCGACGCCGAGACCGAGGAAACCGCGCGGCTGCTCAGGGACATCGCGCGCGACCATTCTGTCATTGTCGTCGAGCACGACATGCATTTCGTGCGCGAGCTCGGCGTCAAGGTCACCTGCCTGCACGAAGGCTCGGTGCTTTCCGAGGGCAGTCTCGACTTCGTTTCGGCCGACGAGCGCGTCGTCGAAGTCTATCTGGGGAGATGAACATGGTCTGGCGCGTTCCGTTCCATCATTTCGACCTTTCGTTCTTCACGCGTTGGAGAAAGCGCTGACCATGCTCGAAGTCTCCAATGCCACGCTGCACTACGGCGCTGCCCAGGCGCTGCGCGGCGTCTCGCTGAAGGCCGGCGCCGGCAAGATCACCTGCGTGCTCGGCCGCAACGGCGTCGGCAAGACCAGTTTGATGAGATCGATCGTCGGCCATCACCGGCTGACGAGCGGAAGCGTTGCCTTCGAGGGGAAGGCGCTCGACCGGAGCGCGGCGTATGATCGCGCCCGGTCGGGCATCGCATTCGTGCCGCAGGGCAGGGAGATATTTCCGCTGCTTACGGTGCGGGAAAATCTCGAATCCGGTTTTGCGCCGTTGAAGCGCGCCGATCGCAACATTCCCGCTCACGTCTTCGAATTGTTTCCGGTGCTGAAGCAGATGCTCGCGCGCCGCGGCGGCGATCTTTCCGGCGGCCAGCAGCAGCAGCTTGCCATCGGCAGGGCGCTGGTGATGCGGCCGAAGCTGCTGGTGCTCGACGAGCCGACCGAAGGCATCCAGCCGTCGATCATCAAGGACATCGGCCGCGCCGTCCGCTATCTGCGCGACCAGGCCGGCATTGCGGTGCTTTTGGTCGAACAATATCTCGATTTCTGCCGGGAATTGGCCGACGAGGTCAATATCATGGACCGCGGCCAGATCGTCCATACCGGCCCCGCCGAGGATCTCGACCGGGCGGACGTCCGCAAATTCCTGACTGTCTGAATTCTTATTGATTCCATTGGTTTGCAACTCTGGCGCGCCGAAGATTGCGTGCTAGATTTTGCTTGGCCTTGGTGAGTCGGCCGCTTTCCGTACCAGTTCCAATTTGGCAGATCAGGGGAAGGCGCGGGCCGCGCCGGCACGCTTGCGCGCAAGCCGTTCCAACGATCTGTTGTCGTCCAACATTTCGGGTGCTTGGGAGCCAGGGCCAGACGATGGAGCGCTATGTCGAGGACTACCAGAAACGACGGCTCACGGAGCGCGTCGATATCCTGACAGCCATCAACATTCTGAAATCGCAGGGGTATGACCACGACGAACTCATCGCGGAGATCACCAAGGTCTTCTATGTCGATCTCGATGCTTTCAACGAGATCGTCAGGGTTGATCGGCGTCCGGACGAACGCGCCGCATAGCCGGTAGTTTAGGACCAAGCCAGGCGGACCACCGACAGCGGGGCGTCAGCCTGCGACCCGCTTCATCAGCGCGATGGCGCCGAATGGAGCGCGGACCTTGCCCTCGGTGATGAAGTAGACGAACACATCGCGTGGCTTGACCGGCGCGTCGGTTGAAGGATCGGCGCGCGATAGGTCGGCCGGCACCTTGCCTTCCGCCCAGGTTTTTGCGCGCGCCGCCCATTCGTCGAGCGCCTTTGGCGTATAGCAATCGGGATTGTCGTCGCTGCCGGTCTGCAGCCGCGCATAGATGAAATCGCCGGTAACGTCGGCAATCCCCGGATATTTGGCGTGGTCGGCATAGACGATGGCGGCCTTGTGCTTTCGCGCCAAGGCGGCGAACTCCGGCACGACGAAGCTGTCGTTGCGCACCTCGACCGCGTGGCGCAGCGCAACGCCGTCCTGCTTTTCCGGCAACAGCTTGAGGAAGGCCTCGAAATCGTCTGGGTCGAATTTCTTGGTCGGCGCGAACTGCCACAGGATCGGCCCGAGCTTGTCGCCAAGTGCCGCGACGCCCGACCCGAGGAAGCGCATGATCGATTCCCCGGCCTCGCCGAGCACGCGGCGGTTGGTGACGAAGCGGTTGCCCTTCAGCGAATAGACGAAACCATCCGGCGCCTCGTTGGCCCATTTGACGAAGATCGGCTCCTTGAAGCTCGAATAATAGGTGCCGTTGACCTCGATAGTGGGCACCTGCCGGCTGGCATAATGCAGTTGCTTGGCCTTCGACAATTTGTCCGGGTAGAAGGACGTGTCCCACGGCTCGAAGGTCCAGCCGCCCATGCCGGCGCGGATTGTTCCTGATTGAGTCATGGTCGTCCTCCCGGTTTGCAGAAAAGGATCACGCGATGGCGGTCGTCTCGACGGCTTTCGCCATGTCGACGACCGTCCATCCTGGCCGATATGGATTGGGCCGGCGACCCGTTTCGCGAAAGCCGTAGGCCTTATACAACGAAACGTTCCGTTCCATTCTGGCATTGGTGTAGAGTCGGATTTCAGGCAAGCTCCACAGGCGCGTCTGCTGCTCGGCCCAGTCGAGCAGCCCGATGCCGAAACCCTTGCCCTGAAAGGCGGGCGCAACGGCGACGCTGAAGATCATTGTATGGTCCGCATGTCGTTCGAGAACGATCAAGCCGGCCGGCTGTCCGTCCTGCTCCGAAAGCCAGACCTCGCCGCGTTCTATGCGCGGCGCATAGTCCTCGGTGACGGGGATCGGCGGCGCTCCGAACAGGGCAGTGTAGGGCGCGTAGGCGTCGGTGGTGAGCGAGATGACGGCAGGCAGGTCAGGGTGGTGAGCGCTTCTGGGCTTCAAGAGATATGCCGCTTGTTGGGTCAAGGTCATCATTCACACCCTTCAGTTTTCATAGCGTTCTAGGAGGTACTTCCTTAGCAAGAAGTTCAAATTCATATCTGGTTGCGTGGCTCCGGATGAGGCGCTGTATAAGAACGATCAAAATTCCTGTCGCAAATCTAAGGCTGTCATATTCCTCACTAGGTCGATTTGACTGATCATCGTCATCTCTAAAGGCAGATCTTATCTGTCTATTCCCGTGAATCATCTTTGAACGATAGCTATACATCTGCTCGGCGGACTGGAGGAGCCAGTCGCATTTTTCGTGTCCCCTAAAGAGAGCGTCAAGCTTGCCCTTTAACTGCCCGATCGAGGATCGGCCAGCATCAACGAGTAACGCCTCCAAAGCCGCAACAGCCCAAACCAGATCAGAAATCTCGTCATTGCGAAAAGTTCTGACGAACAGCCTAGTGAAGTAGTTCAAAGCCCTCGAAGCGGGCGTATCGCTTCGTCCGGAGAACATGCCGTTTTGTGTACAAACCCAATTAAGAGCTGCTTCTGGTTTGATTTGACGATCGGGCGGAAATCCACTTTCTACCATATAATCTACCCATTCGTTGACTACGGAAACATATGATGATGAATGGTGATGGCGTCTTCCATCGACTAACCAGACGTTTTTCATGGTATTGAAGCCGCCAGGGAATGCCAAGCTCAGCGAAAGGATGTATGTTTGAACGTCTAAATCGAGAAGAGATGGCATCACAGATACCCATATACTTTTAAGTTCTTCGTCGCTATACGATGTTTCACTTCCATCGCTTTTTTTAATATCGAATTCAGCCCTTCCAGGAAAATTGAAACTTGATTCAAATCGCAAAACAGTATCGCCGGAGTTGAACACAAATTGGTCTTGAAAGTAGCGGCGTTTTGTAGAGGCCGAACACTGCTCGACCCAAACGCGAAGCGATTTGCCCCGGTGCCCCTCAGAGCCCAGGATGTTCATTGTCCTTGGCGTCGACAGATAAGCAATGGTGTCACAATAGACGTCATAGTGAAAATTCGTGTGAAACTTCATCGGCGGATAGAGGGCAAAGAGTGCCGTAAACTTCATGTCAAAACCGCCAAATGACGAATTCCCCCGGCGCGTTCTCTCCTGTGCTCATCACTCCGCCGCTTCGCGCTTGCCTCCGGGGCGCCGCTCCAGCAATTCCCTCAGGAACTGCCCGGTATAGCTGCGTTTTTCGCGACCGATGTCCTCAGGCGTGCCGGACGCTACCAGCTCGCCGCCGCCGTCACCACCTTCGGGGCCAAGATCGAGCACCCAGTCAGCGGTCTTGATCACCTCTAGATTGTGCTCGATGACGACGACCGTGTTGCCCTGGTCGACCAGCTCGTGCAGCACTTCAAGCAGCTTGGCGACGTCGTGGAAATGCAGGCCGGTGGTTGGCTCATCGAGAATGTAGAGCGTCTTGCCGGTCGCTTTGCGCGACAGTTCCTTGGCAAGCTTGATGCGCTGCGCCTCGCCGCCCGACAAAGTCGTTGCCTGCTGGCCAACATGGATGTAGCCGAGGCCGACCCGTTTCAGCGTCTCCAGCTTGTCGCGCACACCGGGCACGGCGGCGAAGAAATCGACGCCTTCCTCGACCGTCATGTCGAGAACGTCGGCGATTGATTTGCCCTTGAACAGGACGTCGAGCGTCTCGCGGTTGTAGCGCTTGCCGTGGCAGACGTCGCAGGTGACATAGACGTCGGGCAGGAAATGCATCTCGATCTTGATGACGCCGTCGCCCTGGCAAGCCTCGCAGCGGCCGCCCTTGACGTTGAACGAGAAGCGGCCCGGCTGGTAGCCGCGCGCCTTGGCCTCCGGCAGGCCGGCGAACCAGTCGCGGATCGGCGTGAAGGCGCCGGTGTAGGTGGCGGGGTTGGAGCGCGGGGTGCGCCCGATCGGCGACTGGTCGATATCGATGACCTTGTCGAGGAATTCGAGCCCCTCGATGCGGTCGTGCTCGGCCGGATGCTCGCGCGAGCCCATGATGCGGCGCGACGCCGCCTTGAACAAGGTCTCGATCAGGAAGGTCGACTTGCCGCCGCCGGATACGCCGGTGACGGCGGTAAAGGTGCCGAGCGGGATTTCGGCGGTGACGTTCTTCAGATTGTTGCCGCGCGCGCCGACGACCTTCAGCCGGCGGTTCTTCTTGGCCTCACGCCGCGCTGCCGGCGTCGCCACTTCGAGCTCGCCCGACAGATATTTACCGGTGATCGAAGCGGGCGTCGCCATGATCTGCTGCGGCGTGCCCTGGGCGATGATGTGGCCGCCATGAATGCCGGCCGCCGGGCCGATATCGACGACGTAGTCGGCATGCAGGATGGCGTCCTCGTCATGCTCGACGACGATGACCGTGTTGCCGATGTCGCGCAGATGCTTCAGCGTGTCGAGCAGGCGGGCATTGTCGCGCTGGTGCAGGCCGATCGACGGCTCGTCGAGCACATAGAGCACGCCGGTCAGGCCGGAGCCGATCTGCGAAGCCAGCCGGATGCGCTGGCTCTCGCCGCCCGACAACGTGCCGGAGTTGCGCGACAGCGTCAGATAGTCGAGACCGACATCGTTGAGGAAGCGCAGCCGCTCGCGGATTTCCTTGAGCACGCGCACCGCAATCTCGTTCTGCTTGTCGTTGAGCGAAGCGGGCAGATCGGTGAACCACTGGTCGGCCTTGCGGATGGACAGCTCGGTGACCTCGCCAATGTGCTTGCCGGCGATCTTGACCGCGAGCGCCTCGGGCTTCAGCCGATAGCCGCGGCAGGCCGGGCAGGGCGTGGCCGACATGAAGCGCTCGATCTCCTCGCGCATCCAGGCGGATTCGGTTTCCTTCCAGCGGCGCTCGAGATTGGGGATGACGCCCTCGAAGGTTTTCGTCGTTTTGTAGGAGCGCAGACCGTCATCATAATGGAAGGTGATTTCGCGCTCGCCGGTGCCGTGCAGGACGGCTTGCTTTGCCTCCTCGCTCAAATCCTTGAACTTGTCGCCGAGCTTGAAGCCATAGGCAATGCCCAGCGCTTCCAACGTCTGCGCATAGTAGGGCGAGCTCGACTTCGCCCAAGGGCTGACGGCGCCGGCGCGCAGCGAGACATTCTCGTCGGGCACGACCAGGCTGGCATCAATGGCGCGTTGGCTGCCGAGCCCGTCGCAGGTCGGGCAGGCGCCGAACGGATTGTTGAAGGAGAATAGCCTGGGCTCGATCTCGGGAATGGTGAAGCCGGATACCGGGCAGGCGAACTTTTCCGAGAACAGCATGCGTTCATGCGTCTCGTTCTTCGATTTGTTGACCGAATCCTCGCCGGTCTGGCTGGCGTCGAGCGGCTTGTCGGCAAATTCCGCCACTGCCAGCCCGTCGGCCAGCTTCAGCGCGGTCTCGATGGAATCGGCGAGCCGCGTCGCCAGATCGCCGCGCACGACGATGCGGTCGACGACGACGTCGATGTCGTGCTTGTACTTCTTGTCCAGCGCCGGCACGTCGGCGATCTCATAGAAGACGCCATCGACTTTGACGCGCTGAAAACCCTTCTTCTGCAGCTCCAGCAGTTCCTTGCGGTACTCGCCTTTGCGGCCGCGCACCATCGGCGCCAGAATGAACAGCCGGGTGCCTTCCTCGACAGCAAGCACCCGGTCGACCATCTGCGAAACCGTCTGGCTCTCGATCGGCAGGCCGGTGGCCGGTGAATAGGGTACACCGACGCGGGCGAACAAAAGCCGCATATAATCGTAGATCTCGGTGACGGTGCCGACCGTCGAACGTGGGTTCTTCGAGGTGGTCTTCTGCTCGATGGAGATGGCCGGCGACAGGCCGTCGATCTGGTCGACGTCAGGCTTCTGCATCATTTCGAGGAATTGCCGTGCATAGGCCGAAAGGCTCTCGACGTAGCGGCGCTGGCCCTCGGCGTAGATGGTGTCGAAGGCAAGCGACGACTTGCCCGACCCCGACAGGCCGGTCATGACGATCAGGCTGTCACGCGGCAGGTCGAGATCGACATTCTTCAGATTGTGTTCGCGTGCCCCGCGAATGGAGAGATATTTATGGTCGGCCATCGCCGGTCGCCGCCTCAGAATCTGGAATTCGTGGGATGGGCGGGTTTTCCCGACCATCCCCTATGTAGGTAATTTCGCCGCCTTTTCGAGAGACGCCACAACTCTCGACCAAAGCGTTTAACCGCCTTTCGCGCGAACGGGCAAGCGGAAAGAACAAAGGCCGAACACGCTCCTGACAAAAGCTGCCCGCGCAGCCGGCTTCACAAAGCGTCTCGCGATCACATTTTTCGGCAACCCGGCTATTCAAGGTTGACGTCCCCGCGTCATGGGGGCAGAATCCAATTGTCAACGAAGCCGGCCGTCTTTCGATGGCCTCGCGGCCTGGGGCTAGCCTGCGAGACGCCGCGGGTTATGCGATGAGCGCTTCGACGACAGTCGCAACGAACAGAAGGAGAGCAGAGGCATGACTCCACCGGATTGTTCCTTGAGGCTCCACGTGTCGCTGGAGCCGCGGCAGGTATAAGTGGCCAGGGTCAGGCGTTTTCGCTGCCCGCCAAACGGACCTGCCGATCCCCATAAAATCAGAGACTGCTAGTCGGATCGTCGGCTGAATGCCGCGAAGCATCCGAAATAAAAAGCCGGCAGTACACTCCCGGCAATTTGGATTTCAGATCCAAGAAGCCCCGTCAGTTGCAAAAGCAATGGCGGGGCTGTTCGTTTGAAGCGCAATATTTGTGGTTCACACCAGGCGAACTTAGCGGCTGGAGGGCCTGATCCCGCCGGTAGCGACATCGATGGTGATGCTGCCGGAAATCCGAACGTCGGTATCGCCAATCTTGAAGGTGCCGTTGCCGTTGCCTGGAGCCACGTCGTCAGGCTCAGGCTGCGGCGCTGGCTCGGCGATGCGATAATCGCTGGTCACACCGGGCAGGGCGCCCTTTTGCGAAGACGTCGAATTATCTTGGGCAAGTGCCATACCCACCAGCATGTTCGTGCCGGCAACGGTGGCGACGGCAAGGCATAACACGCTGGATAAACGGTTCGCGATCATCACCGGACTATAGTGCGGCGATAGCGCCGAAGCCAGACCAACGGCGCTGAAAGTTGCCGGCGCTCATATCGCTCAGTTCCGTTGGAAGGTGCCTCACGCGGCCTGTTTGCGAGTACCGAAAACATGGTCGACGAGGCCCCAATCCTTGGCCTCCTGCGCGGTCATGAAAAAGTCTCGGTCGAGCGTGCGTTCCACTTCATCGTAGGTGCGGCCGCAATGGTGGGCGTAAAGATCGGTCATGCGCCGCTTGGTGCGAAGGATGCCCTCGGCATGGCGCTGGATGTCGGAGGCTTGGCCCTGGAAGCCGCCGAGAGGCTGATGCAGCACGATGCTAGTGTTGGGTAGCGCGATGCGCCGCCCCGGTGTGCCGGCCATCAAAAGGAACGAGGCCATCGAGGCGGCGAAGCCCATACAAACGGTGGAGACCGGGCAGCTGATATACTGCATCGTATCGTAGATGGCGAAACCGCTGGTCACCACGCCGCCCGGCGAGTTGATGTAGAGCGAGACCTCCTTGTCGGGATTGTCGGATTCCAACGACAGAAGCTGGGCGCAGACCAGCGCCGAGGTGCCGTCGTCGATCGCCCCGTTGATGAAGACGATGCGCTCGCGCAGCAGCCGCGAAAATATGTCGAAGGCACGTTCGCCGCGGCTCGACTGCTCGATCACCATCGGCACCAGATTGGCAAGGCCGCTCATCGGTTGTCTCCGTTGACTGTTGTCGTTCAGGCCGCGCGCAGGAAGAGGCGCGGGGTGTTTGCGGCGACCTGCTTGTGCCTGGGAGTGCGCGCTTCAAAGGAAAGCCGGCAACCGGCGCCTGCCATCGCGATCTCCGGCACTGCTGCCCGAGCAAAACCATCATGGACGATACGCAGATGCGTGCCGCCGGAAACGGTGCGGTCGAGCGTAAAGGTGACGATGCTGTCCACTGGGCTGTCGTTCATTGCGCTGTCCAGGGGGCTGCCGGGCGGCACCTGCGTATCGCCGGGCGCCGGCCGCTCCCGCCAGGAATAGCGCAGCAGCCGTCCGGGATCCGCGTCGAGGATTTCGCACTCGATCGGCGCATTCGGCGCTTTAAAGGCAAAGCGGTTGCCGATTTCGGGCTTGATGTCGTTCGGCATCATCCAGGCCGCGAGCAGGTCCGGCACCGTCAGCGCCCGCCACACCTTTTCCGGCGGTTCGGGCAGCTCGCACTCGAACTCGATCTTGTCTGCGGCCATTTCGGCGCGTTCTTTGCCTCGGCTGGTCATTGGTCCATGTCCTTCAAAACCGTCTTGAGCCTTTCGATGCGCTCTGGCCAGAACGCACGGTAGCGTTCGATCCAGCCGAGCAGTGGCGCAAGCCCCTTCGGATCGACGCGGTAATAGGCGTTGCGACCGGCCCGGCGCTCGACCACGAGGCCGGCGCCGCGCAGCACTGCGAGATGTTGCGATACCGCCGGCTGCGATACCGGTATGCCAGTGCGCAGTTCCGACACCGTCATCTCGCCGTCGGCGAGCCGCTCATAGACGGCGCGACGCGTTGGATCCGCTAGTGCCCGAAAAATGTCTGCTTCGATCATGCCGAAAGCATAAGTCAATACTTATCTGTTTGGCAAGCCGTGTTTTTTAAGACAGGCGGTGTTTTTTAAGACAGGCGAGGTTTTACAAACTCGCCGGAAGCCAGCGTCTCACCATGTCCGGGGATCCCTTGAACGTCGCCTCGAAAACTGGTGACGCGAGCACGGCATGGATGTGAAGCAATTCGGAGCCGATGTTTCGGAAGCCATGTTGCCTGTGCGCGGCGACAACAAGCGACTGTCCCGCAGTCAAGACGAGATGCTCTTCGTCGATCCACATCTCGGCCCTGCCAGCGATGACGGTAAGCACTTCCTCGACCGGGTGCCAATGTGTCGGGGCGCCAACCGCCGGTTCGACCCACTGTTCGAATATGCAAAGTTGAGTTGCGCCGTTGCGGGCAGAGACATGCATGCGGGTCTTTACTCCCGTCCGCCATTCTTCTTGCGGCTGATCGTCATGCTCGACCATCTTCATGCGGTCGCCTCGATCCCATGGTCTGTGGAAATTCGACGCCAAGACACTACTTCTTACTGACAACTATTGACAGTGCAGGGCCTCTCCTATAGAACGAAAAGAGAACAAAAACCTTGTGGGAAAAGGCAGCGACGGCAGGCAGGGATTGTCCATAGCCTGTAAGGTGCGGCGACAAAAATTCGGTTTCGGATGAGCGCGGAGAAGTATCATGGCGGGTAGCGTCAACAAGGTCATTCTGGTGGGCAACCTCGGGGCGGACCCTGAAATCCGCCGCCTGAATTCGGGTGACCCGGTCGTCAACATCCGCATCGCGACGTCGGAAAGCTGGCGCGACAAGACATCCGGAGAGCGCAAGGAAAAGACCGAGTGGCACAATGTCGTGATCTTCAACGACCAGATCGCCAAGGTGGCCGAGCAGTATCTGAAGAAGGGCATGAAGGTCTATGTCGAGGGCCAGCTGCAGACGCGCAAATGGCAGGACCAGACCGGCAATGACCGCTATACGACCGAAATCGTGTTGCAGAAATTCCGCGGCGAGCTGCAGATGCTCGATGCGCGGGGCGAGGGCGGCGGCCAGGTCGGCAACTATGCCGGTGGTGGTGCGAGCCGCGGTTCCGATTTCGGCCAGTCCGGCCCGGGCGAAAGTTTCAATCGCGGTGGCGCCAACAAGGGCGGCGGCGGCGGTTCGTCGCGCGAGCTGGACGACGAAATCCCGTTCTGATTTCTCGGGGCGGACTGCCCTTGCGACGAAAAGCGCCGGCACCTTGGCCACGAAATGGCGTCCCGAAAATCTGTCTTGGATTTTCGGGACGTTGTGCGTTTGAGCGGTGAAAGGACGTATCAGGTGAAGGCAAGGGTCAAGTGGGTCGAGGAGCGCACTTTCGTTGGCGAGTCCGCCAGTGGGCACAAGCTGGTGCTAGGCACTGCGTTCGGGCCGGAGGGCAAGACGCCGGGGCCGAGCCCAATGGAACTGGTGCTGATCGGCACTGGCGGCTGCTCGGCCTATGACGTGGTCCATATCCTCGAAAAGGGGCGCGAGGCGGTCGAAGATTGCGTGGTCGAACTCGATGCCGACCGTGCAGAAGCCGATCCCAGGGTGTTCACCCGCATTCACATGCATTTTGTCGTCAAGGGCCGGGCGCTATCACACGACAAGGTGAAGCGGGCGATTGGGCTTTCGATCGACAAATACTGCTCGGCCTCGTCAATGATGGCCAAGACTGCCGAGATTACCCACGACTTCGAAGTCATTGAAACGACAGCGAAGTAGGGCTGTTCCTACGTCGCCATCAGCGCCTTGATGCCGTCGGCGACGAACTGTACGGCGAGCGCCGCCAGGATGACGCCGAGCAGCCTTGTCAGGATCGAACGGCCGGTTTGGCCGAGGATACGGTCGATGCGCTCTGACAGCACGAACACCAGGTAGGTGATGACGAGGCAGATGGCGATGATGCCGACAAGGGCTGTCTGCGCGCCCAAACCCTGAAACGAGCTTGAGAGCAGGACGGTCGCCGAAATCGCGCCGGGACCGGCAATAAGCGGGATCGCCAGCGGAAAGGCGGCGATGTTGTGGATCATGTCCCTGGTGATGGCGACGTCGCCGATCTTCTCCTTGCGGTCCTGCCGGCGCTCGAACACCATTTCGAAGGCGATGAAGAACAGCAGAAAGCCGCCGGCGACGCGGAAGGCCGGCAGAGTGATGCCGAAGACTGACAGGATCGACGCGCCGGCGATTGCGAACAACGCCATTACCAGGAAGGCGATGACCGAGGCGCGCACGGAGACCTGGTTGCGCTCCTCGCGGTTCATGCCGCGGGTCACGGCGAGGAAGAGCGGCGCCAGGCCGGGCGGATCGATCGTCACCAGTATGGTGACGAAGGCGTTGAACAGGCTGTCGAAGCTCGGCATGCTGACCCTCCCCGCCGGCAAAGCCGGATAACGGGATTGGTAGAGCAAAGCGGAGCCAGTGGAAACCGTGCGGATCAGGGGCTGACGGCCCGGCGCGCCAGAAACTCGACTTCGAGACGCCAGGTGGCGCCGTCGTCCTGTGAGCGTTCGCCCAGCCAGCGGAACGAATGTTCGGTGATGCGCGAAAAGCTCCAGCGCACAGCAGATCCGGTGCCGTCTGCGCCTTGCTGGATAATGGTGTCGTCCTCGGCACGGCCGAGCTGGCGGCTGTAGTACTGATTGCGCGGATCGCTCCAGAAGATGTGCCAGGCGTCAACGCCGGGATCGTAGACGCGCAACGTCGTGCCATAGAAGGTCCATTTGCCGAGCGAGGGCGAGGGGCCGGCGTCACGGGCAGGCAGGATCCATACGTCCTGGATCGCGCGGCCTTCGAGCACCCAGCCGAAATGCACTTCGCCGCGCCCGGTCAGCACCTGACCGTCCTCGAGATGGCGCGTGGCGTCGAACGTCCAGGCGCCGACGAAGCGGCCATAAAGATTCAGTTTCTCGGCAAGGGCCGGTACGGGCCCATCGCTGTGCAGGGCCTTGGCAAAGGAATTGGACATGGCTTCGCTCTCATCTTGTCAGGAGACCGGCAAGCATAGAGGCCGACAGGGGTTCTGCGCTTGGGAAAAGTTGCTATGTTTCGGCGATGACGACGAGCGCGCACAGGCTGGCGTCGGGCCGAGGCTGGCAGGTGTCGGATGTCATCTGCACCGCCAGCGCCGCCGACAGGCCATTCGAGGAGGAGCATCGGGATTTCTGCGTTGCCGCCGTAACCAACGGCACCTTCCGCTATCGTACGCGCGAGGGCACGGCGATGCTGGCGCCGGGCGCGCTCCTGCTCGGCAATCCCGGCACATGCTATGAATGCGGTCACGAGCATGGCGCCGGCGACCGCTGCCTCTCCTTCCATTTCGGGCCGGCCTATATGGAGCGGATCGTCGCCGACGTGCCGGGCACGAGGACGCTCGATTTCGGCACGCCGCGCCTGCCGCCCTTGCCGGCGCTGGTGCCGCTGCTTGCCGAAGCGGAGGCGGCGCGCGAGATGGCTGACACCGGCGCGTTCGAGGAACTCGCCCTGCGCATTGCCGGTGCCGCGGTAACAGCGGCTTGCAGCGCTACGGATCGGGGACGGACGCCGAGCCGCCGTGACCAGAAGCGTGTCGCCGAAGCGGTGCGGCGCATCGAAGTCGATGCCGACCGGCCGATCTCGCTTGCCGAACTCGCCGACGAGACCGCCACCAGCCCTTACCATTTCCTGCGCACCTTCCGGCACGTTGCCGGCATGACGCCCTACCAGTTCCTGCTGAGAGCGCGGCTGCACAGGGCAGCCGTGCGGCTGCGGACGTCGGATCAGGCGATTTCGGCGATTGCCTTTTCGGCGGGGTTCAACGATCTATCAACCTTCAATCGCCGTTTCCGGCGGCTGATGGGCGAGGCGCCGGGTACTTATCGCGCCCGCCGGCGACGCCCGTGAAAGGGTGCGACGGCCATATCGTCGCAATTGGTTTATCCTTTTGAATTTGCCGCTAAAAACCACACTGGAAAACTGCCACGATTGTTGGAGTTTCGGGCCGGCTTCCTATATAAGCACCAAGTGATTCCTGATTAGATTGTGATCCGATTTGACCGACCAAAAGACACCGCGCGGCGCCGACGGCGGCCCCACCGGCATCGAGCCGATATCCATCATCGAGGAGATGCAGCGCTCCTATCTCGATTACGCCATGAGCGTGATCGTCAGCCGCGCGCTGCCGGACGTGCGCGATGGCCTCAAGCCGGTGCATCGCCGCATCCTCTACGCCGCCTATGAGAGCGGCTATCACTGGAACCGCAAATATGTGAAATCGGCACGCCCGGTCGCCGACGTGATGGGTAAATACCATCCGCATGGCGACGCCTCGATCTACGACGCTTTGGTGCGCATGGCGCAGGATTGGTCGCTGCGCGTGCCGCTGATCGACGGGCAGGGCAATTTCGGCTCGATCGACGGCGATCCGCCGGCGGCGATGCGCTACACGGAATCGCGGCTGACCAAGGTCGCGCATGAGTTGCTGGAAGACATCGACAAGGACACCGTCGATTTCCAGGACACTTACGATGCGTCGGGCAGCGAACCGAAAGTCCTTCCGGCGCGCTTCCCGAACCTGTTGGTCAACGGCTCCGGCGGTATCGCCGTCGGCATGGCCACCAACATCCCGCCGCACAATCTGGGCGAGGTCTGCAACGGCGCCATTGCCCTCATCGATAATCCGGCCATCGACCTTCCGGCGCTGATGGAGATCATTCCGGGGCCGGATTTCCCGACCGGCGGCATCGTGCTCGGCCGCTCCGGTATCTACAGCGCCTATTCGACCGGCCGCGGCTCCATCGTCATGCGCGGCCGCGTCAACGTCGAGGCGCGCGGCAACGATCGTGAATCGATCGTCATCACCGAGGTTCCCTATCAGGTGAACAAGGCGTCGATGATCGAGAAGATGGCCGAGCTGGTGCGCGACAAGCGCATCGAAGGCATTTCCGACATTCGCGACGAGAGCGACCGCCAGGGCTACCGCGTCGTCATCGAACTGAAGCGCGACGCGGTCGCCGATGTCATCCTCAACCAGCTTTACCGCTTCACCCCGCTGCAGACGTCCTTCGGCGCCAACATGGTGGCACTGAACGGCGGCAAGCCGGAATTGCTGACTCTGACCGACATGCTGAAGGCGTTCGTCGCCTTCCGTGAGGAGGTGATCAGCCGGCGCACGAAATTCCTGCTGCGCAAGGCGCGCGACCGCGCCCATGTGCTGGTCGGCCTTGCCATCGCTGTTGCCAACATCGATGAAGTCATCAAGCTGATCCGCAGCGCTCCGGACCCGCAGACGGCGCGCGAGCAGTTGATGGAGCGGCGCTGGCCTTCGGGCGACGTGGAATCGCTGATTCTTCTGATCGACGACCCGCGCCATCGCATCAACGAGGACGGTACCTACAATCTCTCCGAGGAGCAGGCGCGCGCCATCCTCGAACTGCGCCTGCAGCGCCTGACCGCGCTCGGCCGCGACGAGATCGCCGACGAGCTGAACACGATCGGCGACGAGATCAAGGACTACCTGGACATCCTCTCGTCCCGCGCCCGCGTCCAGCAGATCGTCAAGGACGAGCTCATCGCCGTGCGCGACGAGTTCGGCACGCCGCGCCGCACCGAGCTCGCCGAGGGCGGGGCGGACATGGAAGACGAGGACCTGATCCAGCGCGAGGACATGGTCGTCACGGTCAGCCATTCCGGCTACATCAAGCGCGTGCCGCTGTCGCTCTACCGGGCGCAGCGCCGCGGCGGCAAGGGCCGCTCCGGCATGTCGACCAAGGAAGAGGATTTCGTCACCCGGCTGTTCGTCGCCAACACGCACACGCCGGTGCTGTTCTTCTCCTCGCGCGGCATCGTCTACAAGGAAAAGGTCTGGCGCCTGCCGATCGGCAACCCGCAATCGCGCGGCAAGGCGCTGATCAATATGCTGCCGCTCGAACAGGGCGAGCGCATCACCACGATCATGCCGCTGCCGGAGGATGAGACGAGTTGGGGCGAGCTCGACGTCATGTTTGCCACCACGCGCGGCACCGTGCGTCGCAACAAGCTGTCGGACTTCGTCCAGGTCAACCGCAACGGCAAGATCGCCATGAAGCTGGACGAGGAGGGCGACGAGATCCTCGGCGTCGAGACCTGCACCGACAATGACGACGTGCTTTTGACGGCAAGTTCCGGCCAGTGCATCCGCTTTCCGGTCAGCGACGTACGCGTCTTCCAGAGCCGCAATTCGGTCGGCGTGCGCGGCATTGCGATGGCCGATGGCGACCGGGTGATCTCGATGGCGGTGATCGAGCATGTCGATGCGCCGCCGGCGGAACGTGCCGCCTACCTCAAGCGGGTGGTGGCCGAACGCCGGCTCGCTGCTGACATCGCGGCCGGCGAGGAGGAAGAAATCCAGCTCACCAATGAAGAGGTCGGCGAAGAGGCGGAGCTTTCCGACGACCGCTATGAGTTCCTCAAGGCGCACGAGCAGTTCGTGTTGACAGTGACGGAATATGGCTACGGCAAGCGTTCATCGTCCTACGATTTCCGCCTGACTGGCCGTGGCGGCAAGGGTATTCGCGCCACCGACGTCTCGAAAACGGCCGAAATCGGCCGCTTGGTGGCGACCTTCCCGGTCGGCAATGACGATCAGATCATGCTGGTTTCGGATGGCGGCACCGTCATCCGCGTCCCGGTCAACGGCATTCGTTTCGCCAGCCGCGCCACCAAGGGCGTTACCATCTTCAATACCGCAGAGGGCGAGAAGGTCGTTTCGGTGGAGCGGATTTCAGAACCGCAAGCGGATGAAGAGATCGAAGAGAGTGTCGATGCTGAAAGCGGCGCTGTTGCCGATGCCGAAGGTAGGGAGCCCGATACATCCCTCGAGTGAGTTTGCCACGACGACGCCAGCCCTATGGGCCGGCGTGTGAAGACACCCGCAATCTAGAAGTGGCGATAAGGCTTGCGGTTGCCGAAGCCTTCGAACCGCTTGGTATTGGCCTTGGCGCGGACGCGCTGTGCTTCCTGATGCAACCCGAATGCGGTAGCGATCAGCATGGCGACGGTCATTGCGGTGGCGAGCATGTAGATCAGCATGTGCGTGTTCTCCTGCGCCTAACAACGATTAGATGGGTGTTTGGTTTCATCTTCTGCAGCTGCAACTTAGTGAACACTGCGTGAAGCTGTTGCGAGCGGCACATTCATCTGTCGTTCACGTCGGCCAAAAGGTTCATGGGGCGGGCTGGCGATCGGATTTGCCTTTAGGGGAGAGGCTCGCTAGAAGCACCTGCCATGACCGAACGCATCGCCCTTTATGCCGGCTCTTTCGACCCGCTGACCAACGGCCATCTCGACGTGCTGAAGGCGTCGCTGGCCGTGGCGGATACAATCTATGCGGCGATCGGCATCCATCCCGGCAAGAAGCCGTTGTTTTCCTTCGAGGAACGGGTTGGCCTGATCGAAACGGCCGCGAAGGCGGAATTCGGCAGCGACGGTGCGCGTATCAAAGTAGTCGCCTTCGACGGGTTGGTCATCGATGCGGCCAGGAAGCATGGCGCCTCGATCATGATCCGCGGCCTGCGCGACGGCACCGATCTTGACTATGAGATGCAGATGGCCGGCATGAACGAGACCATGGCGCCGGAGCTGCAGACGGTGTTCCTGCCCGCCAGCCCTTCAGTGCGCACCATTACCGCCACACTTGTGCGCCAGATAGCTTCGATGGGAGGCGACATCCGCCCCTTCGTGCCGGCGGCCGTGGCCGGCGCGCTCACCGCCAAATTCGCGAAATAAATGCATGTCACCCAAAAGTGGAACCCGGCTTCGGGTAACGACATGCATGAACGAAGATATTCGGAGAAAGATCCCATGCAGCTGAAAAAGCTTGCCTTCTTGCTTGCCGTGCTTGCCGGTCTTGTGACCGCATCCGTGTCGGCCTTTGCCGCCGATCCGGAAAACACCATGATCGTAACGCTGAAGGACGGCGACGTGACCATCGCGCTGAGGCCCGACCTTGCGCCGAAGCACGTCGCGCAGATCAAAACGCTGGTGCGCCAGGGCGCCTACGACAACGTCGCCTTTCACCGCGTCATTGACGGCTTCATGGCGCAGACCGGCGACGTCAGGTTCGGCAACATGAAGAGCGGCTTCAATGCCGACGCTGTCGGCACCGGCGGCTCCGATCTTCCTGACCTGCCGGCCGAATTCTCCAGCACCGAGCACTACCAGCGCGGCGTGGTCGGCATGGCCCGCTCCGACGATCCGAATTCCGCCAATTCGCAATTCTTCATCATGTTCGCGCCGGCACCGCCGCTCGATGGCCAGTACACCATCGTTGGCAATGTCGTCAGCGGCATGGAGCTGGTGGACCACATCAAGAAAGGCGACGAGGCGCAGAACGGGACGGTGACCGACCCCGATCGCATGATCAAGGTGCGCATCGCCGCGGACGGCAAGTAACCCCAATTGTTCAAAAGGATATTTCTGACATGGCCGAAATCAAGGACCGCGAGAACGCGCTTATCATGGACACGACCAAGGGCAAGGTCGTCATCGAATTGTTTCCAGATCTGGCGCCCGGCCATGTCGGCCGTATCAAGGAGCTGGCGCGCGAAGGCGCCTATGACGGCGTGGTCTTCCACCGCGTCATCGACGGCTTCATGGCGCAGACCGGCGACGTGAAGTTCGGCAATTCCAACAAGCCGTCTTTCGCGCCATCGCGCGCCGGCACTGGCGGTTCCGACAAACCCGACCTGAAGGCCGAGTTCTCCAACGCCAACCACGGCCGCGGCACCTGCTCGATGGCGCGCTCGCAGAACCCGAACTCGGCCAATTCGCAGTTCTTCATCTGCTTCGACGATGCCGCCTTCCTCAACCGCCAGTACACGGTATGGGGCCAGGTCATCGAAGGCATGGACAACGTCGACAAGATCAAGCGCGGCGAACCGGTGCAGGATCCTGACAAGATCGTGTCGCTCAAGGTCGCGGCCGACGTGAAATGACCGGCCGGGCTGTCGCGGCCATCGCATTTGTGCTCGTCGCGGCGGCCACTCCGGCGCTGGCGACGGAATCGATCGTCTGCAGCGCCGACGGCGGCGCGGCATCGATTGACGTTTTGATGGGACACACGGCCGTCATTGCGGTGGCGCGTGTGTGGCTGGATGCCGGTGGCAAGACATGGACCACGGACGGACAGCCAGGCTCAACGAAAGTCATCGTTGGACAGGCATTCGAAGACGACGAGCGCATGCTGATCGATCTGACTGATGAGGGCCTCAGCTCGATCGTCGCCAGATTGCGGCTGGTCAAGGCCAGCGAGCAGTCCAGCTTCGCAATGGGCGGTACGCTGAGCATAGACAGTGTCGGCGCCTGGGCGGTGACCTGCCCGGAACCTTGAGGCGGGGATTTCTTGCGCGTCGACCTTTTCGACTTCGATCTGCCGGAGGAGCGCATCGCGCTTCGCCCAGCCGAGCCGCGCGACAGTGCCAGGATGCTGGTGGTCAGGCCGGGTGAGGGGCTCGAAGACCGGACGGTGCGCGACCTGCCGGCCCTGCTCAAGGCCGGTGATGTGCTGGTCTTCAACGACACCAAGGTCATTCCGGCACAATTGAAGGGCATCAGGCGGCGCGGCGAAGCAGCAGCGCAGGTCGAAGCCACGCTGCATATGCGGATGGCGCCCGACCGGTGGCTCGCCTTCATGCGTCCGGGCAAGCGCATCGCCGCCGGCGATCGCATCCATTTCGGTCATGACGCCAATTCCTGCTTTCTCGGCCAACTCGATGCGACCGTGATCGAGAAGGGGGAAGGCGGCGAGGTGCTGCTCGGCTTCGACCTGTCAGGTCCGTTCCTCGACGAGGCGCTGCACGCTGTCGGCCACATCCCGCTGCCGCCCTACATCGCCTCCAAGCGTGACGACGACGAACGCGACCGCAGCGATTATCAGACCATTTATGCGAGGGAGGAGGGCGCGGTCGCCGCGCCGACGGCAGGGCTGCATTTCACGCCGGAGCTGTTTGCGACGCTCGACGCCAAGGGCATAGAGCGCCGTTTCGTCACGCTGCATGTCGGCGCCGGTACGTTCCTGCCGGTGAAGGCGGACGACACCGCCGACCACAAGATGCACGCCGAAACCGGTTCGGTCAGCCCGGAAACCGCCGAGGCGCTGAATGCGGCGAAAGCAAAAGGAGGGCGCATTATCGCTGTCGGCACGACATCGCTGCGCTTATTGGAGAGCGCGGCCGGCGAGGACGGCAGGCTGGCCGCATGGTCAGGCCCGACAGACATCTTCATCACGCCCGGCTATCGTTTCAAGACCGCAGACATGCTGATGACCAATTTCCATCTGCCGCGTTCGACGCTGTTCATGCTGGTTTCGGCCTTCTGCGGTTTGCAGACAATGCGGGCGGCCTATGCGCATGCCATCGAGAATCGCTACAGGTTTTATTCCTATGGAGACGCAAGTCTTCTGTTCAGGGAGGATACCGATGGACGATGACCTGGAAACCTTCGACCGGGAAGCCTTGATCGCCGAGGTCAGGAAACTGCGGGCTGGCATCCGCCAACACCGCGACGCCACCGGCCATGATCTGTGCTGGCATCATCCCGACCTCTGGTCACTTTTGCCCGAAAAGACCGAGCCGGCGATTGCCGTGCCGCCGTGGCCGAAATTCATGCGCGGCTGCATCCGCTACCGGCAATCACTCGACAAGCAGGCCCCGGACGCGCCGGTATTCGACAAGGAGTTCGATGGCTAGGGAATTCAATGACTGACGCATTCACCTTCAAGGTGCTGGCGACCGACGGCAGGGCGCGGCGTGGTGCAATCACCATGCCGCGCGGGGAAATCCGCACGCCTGCCTTCATGCCGGTCGGTACCGGCGGCACGGTGAAGGCCATGTATATGGATCAGGTGCGCGGCGTCGGCTCGGACATTATCCTCGGCAACACCTACCACCTGATGCTAAGACCCGGCGCCGAGCGCGTGGCGCGGCTCGGCGGCCTGCATGAATTCGCCCGCTGGCCGCATCCAATCCTGACCGACAGCGGCGGCTTCCAGGTGATGTCGCTGTCGAAGCTGCGGAAACTGACCGAGAACGGCGTTACCTTCCGTTCGCATATCGACGGCGGCGCCTACGAGATGTCGCCGGAGCGTTCGATAGAGATCCAGGGGCTGCTCGATTCCGACATCCAGATGCAGCTCGACGAATGCACGGCTCTGCCGGCCAAGCAGAACGAGATCGAGCGTGCCATGGAGTTGTCGTTGCGCTGGGCCGAGCGTTGCAAGACGGCATTCGGCGAGCAGCCCGGCAAGGCGATGTTCGGCATTGTGCAAGGCGGCGACGTGCCGGATCTGCGGCTGCGCTCGGCACAGGCACTGAAGGCAATGGAGCTGAAGGGCTACGCGATCGGCGGGCTGGCTGTCGGCGAGCCGCAAGCGGTGATGCTGGAGATGCTCGACATCACTTGCCCGGAGCTGCCGGCTGACCGGCCGCGCTACCTGATGGGCGTCGGCACCCCGGACGACATTTTGAAGTCGGTGGCGCGCGGCATCGACATGTTCGACTGCGTGATGCCGACGCGGGCAGGGCGCCACGGCCTTGCCTACACACGGCGCGGCAAGGTCAATCTGCGCAACGCCCGCCATGCCGACGATCCGCGTCCGCTCGATGAAGAAAGCGACTGCCCGGCCGCACGCGACTATTCGCGGGCCTATTTGCACCATCTGGTGCGCTCGCAAGAGGCGCTTGGGGCGATGCTCCTGACCTGGAACAATCTGTCCTATTACCAGCAGCTGATGCGCGACATTCGTGAAGCGATCGAGGCTGGCAGGTTCGCCGAACAAGCCGAGATCATCGCGCAGCAATGGGCAAACGGTGACCTCGCCGTCCGGTAGGCATGCCCGCCAGGAATCCGGCTCCAGGGAGGAGTTGCCCCTGCCATGAACTGTTTTGAAACGACTGCCTAATAAGCATTGCCGGACGACATCGGGCGAGGATCAAGAACCTGTTCGTTTCGGGGCAAGTTTCAGTTCCTGGCACGCCGGTGCGGACGAACGGCATCGCTGCACCTTCGCCCTCCGTGGCTGTCCAGCAATGGACGGCGGGGTCGTTGCTTGCCGCTCTGATGATCGCCGTGACCGGCCTGGTCTTGCGCTCGCTTGGCGCGCGCGGCGACCTTTGGCTGGACGAGATCTGGAGCTTTGCGCTGATCGAGCCGCTGACCTCGATCGACCAGATATTCTGGCGCGTCAATCACGACAACAATCATTTCCTCAACTCGGTCTATCTCTATCTCATTGGCCCCGATGCTTCGCCGCTGATGCAGCGAGGTCTGTCGATAGCATTAGGTGTTGCCACGATCGCTGCGGCGGCAGCGAGCGCCGCATCGCGCGGACGACAGGCGATGATCGCCACAAGCCTGTTGTTTGCCGTGAGCTACCCAATGGTCCATTACGGCTCGGAGGCGCGCGGCTATGCCGGCCTTGTGCTGTTCACGCTGCTTTCGGTGGTTTTTCTGGAGCGCCGGCTCGACAATAGACGGTGGTCTGGCGCGGCCTTGGCAGCGGCGATCCTTTTCGGCTTCCTGTGCCATCTCACCATGATCGGAATGGTGGCGGTCCTCGCAATCTGGACCGCTTGGCTCGCCTGGCAGCGTACGGCGAAGGTCGGCCGTGTCGTTGCGGACCTGGCGTCGATCTTCCTGCCGGGCTTGCTTGCCGTGCTGCCGCTGGCTGTCGGCGTGTTTGTCGGCTGCAGGCTGTTCGGCTTCAGTGTCGGTGGTGTTTCGCCGTTCTCGATTGCCGCCTTCGCGCAGGGCTATGGCGGGATGATCCGCTCTCTGTTCGGGCTGCCACCCTGGTTCGGCGACGGGCCCTACATCGTTGCCGCCTGCTGTCTTGTCGGCCTCTCCGCCGGTGTCTGGCGCGGTCGCCGAGCCAGCCTTCATGCGATCGGGATTATCGGACTGCCTTTGCTCATGGCGGCGGCGCATCTGCCCAACCTCGAGTTCCCACGCTATTTCATCATCAGCGGAACATTGCTGCTGCTCTGGGCCGGCGAGATGATTGGCCGCGGCCTGGATGCTCGCGGGACTGCAAGGCTACTTGCGATGGGAGCGCTTGCGATCGTGGTGAGTGGAAGCATTTCGTCGCTGCTCCAGCTCTATCAATATGGACGCGGCTCCTACGCCGCTATCGTCGATGAAATGACCAGGAACGGCGCAACCACCTATGCCAGCGACGGCAATTTCCGCACCCCCATTGTCGTCGACTATTTTGCGGCGCGAATGGATCGTCGGGCATTGCTGGTTCCAGACGACGGGATGTGCACCGAACGGCCCGCCTGGCTGGTCCTCGAGGGGGACGTGGACAAACAAGCCGAACATGTCCAACCGACGGCCGCATGCGCTCTGGCGTATGAACGGGCCGATGCGTCGAGGCATTGGGGGTTTTCAGGCCTGAGTTGGACGCTCTATCGGCGACAGGATTGAAACAACCCTTTAGGTGCTGAGCGACGTGGACGCACGCAGGCTGCAGCCGGTGATCCGAAAGCTGCCGTCAGGCTGTAGTTCGAGCGTGTAGACCGCCTCGTAGTCCTTGCCATCCGGGCCGACGATCAGCACTTGCTGGATGATCGAGGTCGGGCTCGTCTCGCGAACCTTGCCGAAGGAGTAGGTCTGCGGTTGGCGCACCGGCGGATAGCCTTTTGTCACCATGTTCATGAAGGTATCGACGGTCGGAAAGACGCGTTTCACATTCGGTGCGGCAAAGCTGTAGGCCGTCATTCCGTCATTGGCGATGAAGGCCCTCAACTGCCCATCGATGACCGTCTGCGCCGCTTTGACTTCGGCGTCGCCAGCAAAGGCCTGGGATGCGAAAATGAATGGAACGACTGCGAATGCGAAAAACGCGCGGCGCATGGCCTGTCTCCGTTGTCCCTGAGAAATCGCTGCCTGAAGGTACATGATACCATACGCTTTGCAGTGCTTCAGGGTTTCAGCCGAGCGCAAACATTCGGCGTGGCAGTCCGTGTCCAGACCGAGATGCATTGTCGAGGCGAGAACAGCCTGAGCGATTGCCGATGCTTGAAAGGCGAACGGCAGTCTGCCACAAGGGCCGCTCGATTATACCTAGAGCGTGCGATGTGAGCAGGACCAGGCAATGAAGGCATTTTTCGTGCAGATAAAGTGCGATCTGGGCAAGGCCTACGACGTTGCCAGCGCCCTGGCCGATGCCGAGATTGCTTCGGAAATCTACTCGACAGCCGGAAACTACGACCTGCTCGCCAAATTCTATGTCGACGACGAGGAAGACATCGGCCACTTCGTCAACGAGAAAGTGCAGATTCTTCCCGGCATCAAGGACACGTTCACGGTCGTCACCTTTCGCGCGTTTTGATCCCCATCCGGCATCTGCCCGGACACCAGGCAAAGCCTGATCAAGGCCCTATTGGTGCTGCCTTAATTTTAGGCAAGTGCGATATACTGATCGCCGGCGCCCAACAAATCACCGATTGCGCTTGATTTTCTCCAGCGAGGCCAGTGAAATGGCGCCACAGGGGAGTATGCGATTGGCAGCGTTCGATGAAATGCTTCCGGAAGTTTCCGGGCTGAGAAAACCGTATTCGGCTTACGATCGCTGGCTGAAGGAACAGGACCCGGCCAGACTTACCGAGAAGATGCAGGACGCCGAACGCGTCTTTCGCAAGACAGGCATCACTTTCGCCGTCTACGGCGAGCAGGAAGCATCGGAGCGGCTGATACCCTTCGATATCGTTCCGCGCATCATTTCGGGCAATGAATGGCGACGGCTGACGCAAGGCATCGAGCAGCGCGTCCAGGCGCTGAACGCCTTTCTCGACGACATCTACCATCGCCAGGAGATCTTGCGCGCCGGCCGGGTGCCGAAGGAGTTGATCGCCAAGAACGAGGCGTTCCTGCCCGAGATGATCGGGGTGCGGCCGCCGGCCGGCGTCTATACCCACATCATCGGCGTCGACATCGTACGCATTAGCGAGAACGAGTTCTACGTGCTGGAGGACAACGCGCGCACGCCGTCCGGCGTCTCCTACATGCTGGAGAACCGCGAGACGATGATGCAGCTCTTTCCCGAGCTGTTCCAGCAGATCAAGGTGCGGCCGGTTGAGAATTACCCGCAGCTCTTGCGCCAGTCGCTGGCGGCAGTGCGGCCGCAAAGCACCAAGGGCGCGCCGACCATTGCCGTGCTGACGCCGGGTAGCTTCAACTCGGCGTATTTCGAACATGCTTTCCTTGCCGACCAGATGGGCGTGCAGCTTGTCGAGGGGCAGGATCTGCGCGTCGTCGATGGCCATGTCGCGATGCGCACCACCGAGGGCTACAAGCAGATCGACGTGCTTTACCGGCGTGTCGACGACTCGTTCCTCGATCCGCTGACCTTCCGCCCCGACTCGGCACTTGGCGTGCCGGGCATTATGGACGTCTACCGCGCCGGCAACATCACGATCGCCAATGCGCCGGGAACCGGCATCGCCGACGACAAGGCGATCTATTCGTACATGCCCGAGATCGTCGAATTCTACACCGGCCGCAAGGCGATGCTCGGCAACATCCCGACCTGGCGCTGCTCGGAGCCGGACAGCCTGAAATACGTGCTCGAGCACATCGATGAATTGGTTATCAAAGAGGTCCACGGGTCCGGCGGTTACGGCATGCTGGTCGGTCCGGCGGCGACCAAGAAGGAGTGCGAGGATTTTTCCAAAAAGCTCGCGGCAAAACCGTCGAACTACATTGCTCAACCGACGCTGGCGCTGTCGACCTGCCCGATCCTGACGGACAAGGGGCTGGCGCCGCGCCATGTCGATCTGCGCCCCTATGTGCTGGTTTCCGACCGTATCCAGATCGTGCCCGGCGGGCTGACCCGAGTAGCGCTCAAGGAAGGCTCGCTGGTCGTCAATTCCTCGCAAGGCGGGGGCACGAAGGATACGTGGGTGTTGGATGATTAGAGTGGAAGTAGCGAGTAGTGAATAGTGAATAGTGAATAGATAAGGATATGCGTCGTTAATGTTGGTGAAATGCCCTGAAGTGAAACGCGCGGCATCGTGCCCTAGAATCTGGACAGTCACCATTCACCATTCAGCATTCACTATTCACCACAGGACCGCCTGACATGCTTCTCGGCCGCACCGCCAACGGGCTCTACTGGATGAACCGCTATATCGAGCGGGCGGAAAACATGGCGCGGCTGGTGGATGCCGGCTTGCGCATGGCGCTGACTCGTACCCAGAACGCTTCGGAGGAGTGGAATTCGGTGCTGCTCAGCGCCGGTTCAGACGCCAGCTTCACGCAGAAATATTCCGACTACACCGCCGCCAATGTCGCCGACTATCTGCTGCGCGACACATCGAACCCGTCGAGCACGATGTCGTCTATCGAAACGGCCCGTAACAATGCCCGCATGGTGCGCACGGCATTGACGCGTGAAACCTGGGAAAGCATCAACGAAGCCTGGATGTCGCTGAAGCGGATGCTGGCCAAGCCGATCGACGAGCGCGACCTGCCCAACGCGCTCGACGCAATCAAACGCGAGACGGCGCTGATCCGCGGCTCGTTCTACGGCACGATGCTGCGCAACGAGATTTTCGATTTTTCGCAGCTCGGCACGTATGTCGAACGCGCCGACAACACCGCGCGCATCCTGGATGTGAAATACTACGTGCTGTTGCCGTCGATCTCCTGGGTCGGCTCGACGCTCGACAACTACCAGTGGGAATCGATCCTGCGCTCGGTGTCGGCGCACCGTTCCTATCGCTGGGTCTATGATGCCGACTACAAGCCGAGCAACATCGCCGATTATCTGATCCTCAACGTCCGCATGCCGCGCTCGCTGACCTTTTGCTACCGCTTCCTGACGGAGCATCTCAAATTCCTGGGTGACGACTATGGGGAGCGCCACGCCTGTCATGCGACGGCTGCCAAGACCCAGGCCATGCTGACCGCCGGGTCGATCAAGGATATTTTCGACGCCGGCCTGCACGAATTTCTGGCCAATTTCATCCGCGACAACACCAGGCTCGGCGACGAGATCGCGCAGGATTACAGGTTCTATTGAGCATGACCCCAAAAAGCGGAGACCGGTTTTCGGAAAAGCTCATGCTCCAGGGACGAGAGCGATGCGGCTGAAGATCACCCACCGGACGGAATACCGCTACGATGCGCCGGTGCATTATTTGTTGCAGCGTTTGCGGCTGCTCCCGGTGAACGGGCGCACCCAGACGGTACTGTCCTGGGGGCTGAAGATCGAAGGCGCACGCGAGGAAGTGCGCTTTACCGACCATTTCGGCAATGATACCCGGCTGTTGAGCGTCGAGGGCGAGCGCGACTTCATCACCGTCGAAGCAGCCGGCGAAGTGGTGACGCGCGACACCGCTGGCGTCTGCGGACCGCACCAGGGTTTCGCGCCGCTCTGGCTGTTCGGCCAGGAAACGCCGCTGACGACGATCGGCAGCGGCATTCGCGAGCTTGCTGCCTCGGTCGGCAAGGGTACCGACATCGAAAGGCTGCACCGGTTGATGGCGGTGATCGGCGAGCGCGTCGCTTATACGCCGGACACCACCAACGTGACGACGCCGGCCGAAGAGGCCCTGGCGCTCAAGACCGGCGTTTGCCAGGACCACAGCCACATCTTCGTTGCCGCGGCGCGTGCCATGGATTTTCCGGCCCGCTATATCAGCGGCTACCTGATGATGGATGCGGCCATCGAGCAGGCGGCAAGCCACGCCTGGGCCGAGGCGCATGTCTCGGGCCTCGGCTGGGTCGCCTTCGATGTCGCCAACGGCATTTCTCCGGACGAGCGTTATGTGAAGGTGGCGACCGGCCGCGATTATCGCGACGCCACGCCGGTATCTGGAATTCGGCTGGGACAGGCGGAAGAACAGCTTGCGGTCACTGTCACCGTGGAGCAGTAATCCCCGGCAAGATTATTGCCAAAGAGATTCGATGACCTATTGCGTCGGCCTGAAGATCGATCGCGGGCTCGTGTTCATGTCGGACACGCGCACCAACGCCGGCATGGATTCGATCTCGACCTTCAGGAAGATGCATGTCTGGGAAGAGCCGGGCGAGCGCGTCATCGTTTTGATGTCGGCCGGCAATCTGGCGACGACGCAGGCCGTGGTCAGCCTGCTCGACGAACGCACCAAGGCAGTGGCGGAGCGTCGTGCCACGCTGCTCGAAACGCCCTCCATGTACCAGACAGTCCGGTTGGTCGGAGACACCGTCAAGGAGGTCATCGCCAGTTCGTCGCCGGCTGGCGAAAAGGCGGATTCCTACTTCAACGCCTCCTTCATCCTCGGCGGTCAGATCAAGGGCAGTCCGCCGCGCCTGTTCATGATCTATCCGGAAGGCAATTTCATCGAATCCACCGACGACACGCCGTTCTTCCAGATTGGTGAGACCAAATACGGCAAGCCGATCATTATCCGCGCTTATGAAAGGACGATGAGTTTCGCCGAGACGGTGAAATTGCTGCTGGTGTCGTTCGACTCGACGCTGAAGTCGAACCTGTCGGTCGGCCTGCCGCTCGACCTGCTGTTCTATGAAAAGGACACTTTCAAGGTCGGGCTCAAAAAGCGAATAACCCAGGACGATCAATATTATCGTACGATCTCGGATAGCTGGTCGAACGCGCTGAAGACCGCCTTTGCCAGTCTGCCTGATTTTCCCGAATGAAAACCTTCGTTTTTCGTGCTCTTTGATCGCGGCTCGATGAGGCGCCACGGAGGCGAAGAAGATGAATAGCAACGAATTCCGCGAGTGGTCGCTGCGAGCGGCTGAATGGGGCGTCGACTACAGAAACAGCCTTCGCGAGAGACCGGTGCGGCCGCTTGTCGAGCCGGGCGAAATCTTCAAAAGCGTCGATGCCGCGCCGCCGGAAGACGGTGAAACGATGCAGGCAATCTTCGCCGATTTCGAACAAAAGATCCTGCCTGGCATGACGCACTGGCAGCATCCGCGTTTCTTCGCCTATTTCCCGGCCAATGCGGCACCGGTCTCCGTCGTGGCCGAGTATCTGGTTTCCGCGATGGCCGCGCAATGCATGCTCTGGCAGACCTCGCCGGCGGCAACCGAGCTCGAGACGCGGGTCGTCGATTGGATGCGGCAGGCGCTTGGTTTGCCGGAGGGATTTTCCGGCGTCATGCAGGATTCGGCTTCATCGGCGACGCTTGCCGCCGTACTGACCATGCGCGAGCGCGCGCTCGACTGGCAAGGCAACAAGAACGGCTTGCAAGGGCAGCCGGTCGTGCGGATCTATTCTTCCGACCAAGTCCATACTTCTATCGACCGGGCGATCTGGGTGTCGGGCATCGGCGAGGCGAACCTCGTGCGCATTCCGGTCGCCGGACGCTTCCGCGCCATGCAGACGGCGGCTCTGGAAGCCGCGATCGTTACCGACCGCGAAAACGGCATGCTGCCGGCGGGCATCATCGCCAGCGTCGGCGGCACAAGTACCGGCGGCACCGACAATGTGGCGGCTGTTGCCGAGGTGGCGAAGCGGCACGGGCTCTACCTGCATGTTGATGCCGCATGGGCCGGCTCCGCCATGATCTGCCACGAGTTCCGGCATTTCTGGGCCGGCGCCGAAAATGCCGATTCCATCGTCTTCAACCCGCATAAATGGTTGGGGGCACAGTTCGATTGCTCGATGCAGTTCATCCGCCAGCCGGAAGACCTGGTCCGCACGCTGGCGATCAAGCCCGAATTCCTGAAAACGCATGGCCGCGACGGGGTCATCAACTACTCCGAATGGTCGGTGCCGCTCGGACGGAGGTTCCGCGCTCTGAAACTTTGGTTCCTGCTGCGTGCGCATGGGTTGGAAAATCTGCGGAACATGATCCGCAACCATGTCGCCTGGAGCGAGAGCCTCGCCGCGCGGCTGGCTCGGGAACCGGATTTCGAGATCGTCACGGAACCGATGCTGTCGCTATTCTCATTCCGCCATCTCGCGGCTGCGGCCATCGACTCTGACGAGCACAATTTGCGGTTGGTCAGCGCGATCAACGATGACGGCCGCATTTACCTGACGCAGACCCGGGTGGACGGGCAGGTGGCGATCCGCTTTCAGGTCGGGCAGTTCGAAACGACTGCGGCGGACGTCGATACTGCTTTCGAGGTCATCACTGAGATCGCGCGGGGGCTGAGTTGATAGCCTCGTCGAGATTGCGCCGGAGCTTTTCTCGCTGCAGTCGCCCGATTTTCATTAGCCGGCCCATACCTGTTCATGGCTTTCGTTTTCAGCTATAGACGAGAAAAACGAAAATGAGAGGTTGCTAGATGTATCTGTCGCCGCGTCATTCCGAAATCATCCAGATGGCCAAGGACCATGGCCGCGTACTGGTCGAGGAACTGGCGACGCATTTCAACGTGACGCCGCAGACGATCCGCAAGGATCTCAACGATCTCTGCGACCAGCGGCTTTTGTCCCGCATCCATGGCGGGGCATTGTTCCCCTCCGGCATCGAGAACATGGAATATGAGGCTCGGCGCAAGATCGCCGCCGAGGAGAAGGAGGCGATCGGCCGCGCAGCAGCCCGGCTGATCCCCGATAACGCGTCTCTGTTCATCAATATCGGGACAACGACGGAAGCTGTCAGCAAGTCGCTGCTCGATCACAGCGGCCTGATGGTCATCACCAATAACATCAATGTTGCCAACAGGATGCGCATATATCCTTCGATCGAGGTGGTGATCGCCGGCGGTGTCGTGCGCGGTTCCGACGGCGGTGTGGTCGGCGAGGCCGCGGTCGATTTCATCAGGCAGTTCAAGGTCGATTTTGCGGTGATCGGCGCCTCGGCCATCGACCATGACGGCGCACTGCTCGACTTCGATTTTCGCGAGGTGAAGGTGGCTCAGGCGATCATCGCCAACGCCCGACATGTGATCCTGGTGTCGGACCAGACCAAATTCGAGCGCACCGCGCCCGTCCGCATCGGCCATCTGTCGCAGGTCAACACCTTTATCACCGATCGTTGCGACATCCCGTCGGTGCGTAAGATCTGCCAGGAGGCAGAAGTTCAGCTGATCGAAACGTCGCTCTCCTAGAGATGCCGTAGCGGCATCTTCCGCTCATCATATTTCGTTTGACATTCGTTATCATTTCGAAATAATTCCGCTACGGTTTCGCAAGAACCCAAAAATGCTGCAATGCGAAGTCGAGGGAGGATTCTTTGAGCGCATCACCGATTCATGACATTTTCGTCATCGGTGGCGGCATCAATGGCTGCGGCATCGCCCGCGATGCCG
Organism: Mesorhizobium sp. M0185; assembly: GCF_040322175.1. Lineage (NCBI taxonomy): Bacteria > Pseudomonadati > Pseudomonadota > Alphaproteobacteria > Hyphomicrobiales > Phyllobacteriaceae > Mesorhizobium > Mesorhizobium sp. M0185. The sequence goes on from NZ_JAMYSY010000003.1 coordinate 132,548, forward strand.
TTGGACGTGGCTTTTCGGTTTTTCTTGCCGAGATGAACGATCTGGCCAGCGGGACCTCTTCCGGCTCGACCAAACTGATCCACGGCGGCTTGCGCTATCTCGAATTCTACGAATTCCGTCTGGTGCGCGAAGCGCTGATGGAACGCGAGGTCCTGTGGAGGAACGCGCCGCACATCATCTGGCCGATGCGCTTCGTGCTGCCATACGCCAAGGGACTGCGTCCGGCCTGGCTGATCCGGCTCGGGCTTTTCCTCTACGACCATATTGGCGGGCGCAAATTGCTGCCGCCGACGAAAACGCTGGACATGGCCAAGGATCCGGCCGGCAAGCCGCTGAAGCCGCTGTTTCGAAAGGCGTTCGAATATTCGGACGGTTGGGTCAACGATGCCCGGCTGGTTGTGTTGAACGCCCGCGACGCTGCCGAGCGCGGCGCAACCATTCGAACCCGAACAAAGGTCGTCAGCGCACGCCGCGAAGGCAATCTCTGGACGGTCAGGCTTGAAAATGTGCGGACCGGCGATACCGAGGAGGTCAAGGCGCGGCTGCTGGTCAATGCCGCCGGCCCGTGGGTCGATCAGGTGCTGTCGGCCACCGTCGGCTTGAACGACGTGCACAATGTCCGCCTCGTACAAGGCAGCCACATCGTCGTGGGCAAGAAATTCGACGACCCACGCGCCTATTTCTTTCAGAACAAGGACGGGCGCATCATTTTCGCCATCCCTTACGAGGACGAGTTCACGCTCATCGGCACCACCGACCGTGACTATCCCGGCGATCCGCACAACGTCAGGATCAATGACGCCGAGATCGACTATCTCTGCGCTGCGGCAAGCGAATATTTCGCGCAGCCGGTCAAGCCGTCGGATATCGTCTGGACCTATTCCGCGGTGCGACCGCTCTACGACGATGGCGCCTCAAAGGCGCAGGAAGCCACCCGAGACTATGTGCTGAAGGCCGATGGAGGCGAGGGTGCCGCCCCGATTGTCAACGCCTTTGGCGGCAAGATCACGACCTACCGCCGATTGTCGGAATCGATGCTTGAGAAGATCGAGGGTTTTCTCGGCAAGCGCGGCAAACCATGGACGGCAAACGCGCCGCTGCCCGGCGGTGACTTTCCCGTCACCGGCTTCGATGCCGAGGTGGCGAAACTGAAAACGGCGTACCCGTTCCTCGACGCCCGGCTGGCCCGCCGGTTAACCCGGCTCTACGGCACCCGCGCAAGGAAGCTGCTGGGCCTCGCCAAGTCGAACGTCGATCTTGGCCGCAACTTTGGCGCCGATCTCTACGAAGCCGAGGTGCGCTACCTCGTCGAAAACGAATGGGCGATGACTGCCGAGGATGTATTGTGGCGCCGGACCAAGCGCGGCCTGCGTCTCAGCCGTGAGCAGGCGGCAGTGCTCGACGAGTTCATGCGCGGAATAAGCCGGCAGCACGTAGCGGCTGCCGAATAGGAACGGCCGACTGATGCAGAAAGCCTGGGAGGAGGCATCATGCTTGAACTGAGAAACGTGACGAAGACGGTGGGTGCGGCGGAACATATCCGCGACGTCTCGCTGACGCTTCAGCACGGCTCGCTCAACGTCCTGCTCGGGCCGACGCTCTCCGGCAAGACCAGCCTGATGCGGCTGATGGCGGGCCTCGACGTGCCGACCTCGGGCTCGGTCTGGTTTGATGGCAAGGATGTCACCGGCATGCCGGTGCAAAAGCGCAACGTCGCCATGGTCTACCAGCAATTCATCAATTATCCGGCGATGACGGTCTACGAAAACATCGCCTCACCGCTGCGGGTGGCCGGCACGGATCAGGCAACGATCGACAGGGAGGTGCGCAATGCCGCCGCCCTTCTCAAACTAACGCCCTATCTCGACCGGACGCCTCTCAGTCTGTCGGGCGGCCAGCAGCAGCGCACCGCGCTGGCCCGCGCCATCGTCAAGAATGCCAGCCTCGTGCTGCTCGACGAGCCGCTCGCCAATCTCGACTATAAGCTGCGTGAAGAATTACGCGCGGAACTGCCGAAAGTCTTCGCGGCCGCCGGTACAATCTTTGTTTATGCCACGACCGAGCCGCACGAGGCCTTGCTGCTCGGCGGCAACACGGCAACGCTTTCCGAGGGCAGCATCACCCAGTTCGGGCCGACCATCGAAGTGTTCCGCAAACCGGTCGATCTGGTGACGGCGAGAACCTTCGCCGATCCGCCGCTCAACACCATCGTGCTTGCCAAGAAGGGCCTGGATTTCCTGCTCGAGGGCGGCGTGAAATTGCCGGTGCCGGCGGAACTCTTCGGCGTCGCCGATGCGATCTATACGATCGGCTTCCAGCCGCATCATCTGTCCCTCGATCGGCCCAACGCCGCCGCAGTGCCGGTGCGCGCAAAGGTGACGATCACCGAGATCACCGGATCGGAAAGCTTCATCCATCTCGATTTTGCCGATGCGCGCTGGGTCATGCTGACCCACGGCATTCGCGACTTCGAGCCGGACGAGGAGGTCGAGGTGTTCATCGACCCGCGCCACATCATGGTCTTCGACGAGCACGGCCGCGCGATGGCCGCGCCGAAGCTGGCGGCTTAGGAGGAAGCGATGGCGCGCATCGACGTCAATCATATCCGCCACTCCTATCTGCAGAACCCGCGCACGGATGCCGATTTCGCGCTGAAGGAAGTGCACCACACCTTCGAGGATGGCGGCGCTTATGCGCTGCTCGGCCCATCCGGCTGCGGCAAGACCACGCTGCTCAACATCATTTCGGGATTGCTGCATCCCTCGCACGGCCAGCTGCTGTTCAACGGCAGGGACGTGACCAATCTGTCGACCCAAGAGCGCAACATTGCCCAGGTCTTCCAGTTCCCGGTGATCTACGACACGATGACCGTCTACGACAATCTGGCGTTCCCGCTGCGCAATCGCGGCGTGCCGGAGGCCGACGTCGACCTTAAGGTGCGCGAGACGCTGGAGATGACCGGGCTGGCCGATATGGCCAAACGAAAGGCGCGCGGACTGACCGCCGACCAGAAGCAGAAAATCTCGCTCGGACGCGGGCTGGTGCGCTCCGACGTCAATGCCATCCTGTTCGACGAGCCTTTGACCGTCATCGACCCGCATATGAAATGGGTGCTGCGCTCGCAGTTGAAGCAGCTTCACCGCCGCTTCGGTTACACCATGGTCTACGTCACGCACGACCAGACCGAGGCCTTGACCTTCGCCGACAGGGTGGTCGTCATGTATGACGGCGAAATCGTGCAGATCGGCACACCGGCGGAGCTGTTCGAGCGCCCGCGCCACACTTTTGTCGGCTATTTCATCGGCTCGCCCGGCATGAATGTCATGCCGGTGGCGATCGACGGCAAGACAGCGAAGCTGGGCTCGCAGCAGATCGAACTGCCGGGCGTGCCCAAGGCGGGCGGCGGCGCCATCGAGCTCGGCATCCGTCCCGAATATGTGCGCCTGGGCAGCCAGGGCATGGCCGTCCGGGTCAGCAAGGTCGAGGACGTCGGCCGCCATAAGGTGGTCCGTGCCAATCTCGAAGGACGCGAGATCGCCGCCGTCATCGGCGAGGACGAGACAGTTCCGGCTGATCCGAAGGTGCGGTTCGACCCGGCCGGCATCAACATCTATGCCGATTCCTGGCGCGTCGAGATGGGAGCCTGAAGTGGAAAAGACCTGGAACAACAGAGCCTGGTTCCTGGTGCTGCCGGTGCTGCTGCTGGTGGCGTTCTCGGCGGTCATACCGCTGATGACGGTCGTCAATTATTCGGTGCAGGACACTTTCGGCAATAACGTCTTCTTCTGGGCCGGCACGGAATGGTTCGAGGAACTGCTTTCCTCCAGCCGCTTCTGGCAGGCGATGATCCGCAACCTTGTCTTCTCCTTCATCATCCTGGCGATCGAAGTGCCGCTCGGCATCTTCATTGCGCTCAATATGCCGAAGAAGGGTTGGGGCGTGCCTGTTTGCCTTGTTTTGATGGCGTTGCCGCTGCTGATCCCGTGGAACGTCGTCGGCACCATCTGGCAGGTGTTCGGGCGCAACGACATTGGCCTGCTCGGCTATTACGTCAACGCGCTCGGCATCGACTATAATTATGTGCAAGACCCATATGACGCCTGGGTCACGGTCATCATCATGGACGTCTGGCATTGGACCAGCCTCGTCGTTCTGCTCTGCTACGCCGGCCTGGTCTCGATCCCGGATGCCTTTTATCAGGCGGCCAAGATCGACGGTGCCTCGCGCTGGGCGGTGTTCCGTTACATCCAGCTGCCGAAGATGAACCGCGTGCTGCTGATCGCCGTGCTGCTGCGCTTTATGGATAGCTTCATGATCTACACCGAACCGTTCGTGGTGACCGGCGGCGGACCCGGCAACTCGACGACCTTTCTTTCGATCGATCTCGTCAAGACCGCGCTCGGCCAGTTCGACCTCGGCCCGGCGGCGGCGATGTCGCTGGTCTACTTCCTTATCGTCCTGTTGTTGTCATGGGTGTTCTACACCGTGATGACCAATTACGACGCGGAGCGCTGAGATGAGCCGCACCGAAGAGAGAGCCGATAGGGTGAGCGAGACGACAGCTTCGGAAGGGCTCGCCAGCACGCTACGGCAGGACGAGATCGCACGGCTGATGCGCCGTCGCGGCGAGGAGTCGCGTTGGTGGTGGATCGTGCCGACGCTCTACATCATCGTTCTGCTTTTGCCGATCTACTGGCTCATCAATATGAGCTTCAAGACCAATGGCGAGATCGTCTCGTCGCTGACGCTCTACCCGCACGCACCGACATTGGCGAATTACCGCACCATCTTCACCGACGCGTCCTGGTATTCGGGCTACATCAACTCGATCACCTATGTGGTTATGAACATGGTGATTTCGGTGGCTGCGGCACTGCCTGCTGCCTATGCCTTTTCGCGCTATCGCTTCCTCGGCGACAAGCATCTGTTCTTCTGGCTGCTGACCAACCGCATGGCGCCGCCGGCGGTGTTCGCGCTGCCATTCTTCCAGCTTTATTCGGCCTTCGGCCTTATCGACACCCACATCGCCGTGGCTCTGGCGCATTGCCTGTTCAACGTGCCGCTGGCGGTGTGGATCCTCGAAGGCTTCATGTCGGGCGTACCCAAGGAGATCGACGAGACCGCCTATATCGACGGCTATTCGTTCCCGCGCTTCTTCATCAAGATCTTCATGCCGCTGATTGCGAGCGGCATCGGCGTGGCGTGCTTCTTCTGCTTCATGTTCTCGTGGGTGGAGCTCTTGATCGCCCGTACGCTGACGACAACCGATGCCAAGCCGATCGCCGCGACCATGACCCGCACCGTTTCGGCCGCCGGCATGGATTGGGGGCTGCTCGCCGCAGCCGGCGTGCTGACGCTGATTCCTGGCGCGCTCGTCATCTGGTTTGTGCGCAACTACATCGCCAAGGGCTTTGCCCTGGGGAGGGTATGATGGAGCAGGTCGACAGAAGCCCATGGTGGTGGGCCGTGCTGCTTCTCGCCATAGTCGTCGTGGCCTGGGTGGCACTTCAAATCGATTTCGTGGCAATAACGGTAGGCTTCAGCGATCCGGCTAATATCCGCCTGTGGGGATTTAACCTCTCGTCCAACCTCGATTTTTCGTGGATGGCTTGGACGTGGCCGACCGCGGCCTTCTTTGGAACCATCTTTCTGCTGCTTTGCGGCATGGCGGTGTGGGAATACGTCTCGCCGGGCGGCAATCCGCGCGTCGGCGTGCTGCGGTTCGAAACGACGCGTGGCGACCGCCTGTTCCTGTCGCTGCTTGGCAGCGCCTTTATCCATCTCGCTTGGCTGGGTCTAGTCGGACCCAATCTGTGGTGGGCTCTCGCTCTCTCCGTGGTCTACGCCGTCGGCGTGTTCCGCTACGTATAGAGGGGGAAACTGTTGGAACGGCGGCGTGCCGGCCGCCGATCCAGATCGCACTTTGAACTTTAACAGTGGAGGAAATACATGCGACGGCAATTCTTGACATCAACAACTGCGCTTGTCCTATTGCTCGGGGCAAGCAATGCCTATGCCGGAATGGACGAGGCCAAGGCCTTCCTCGATAAGGAAATCGGGCCCCTTTCGACGCTTTCGCGCGCCGACCAGGAAGCCGAGATGCAATGGTTCATCGATGCCGCGAAACCTTTCGCCGGCATGGATATCAAGGTGGTTTCCGAAACCATCGCCACGCATCAGTATGAATCGCAGGTGCTGGCGCCGGCCTTTACGGCCATCACCGGCATCAAGGTTACGCATGACGTCATCCAGGAAGGCGACGTCGTCGAGAAGATCCAGACCCAGATGCAGACCGGCCAGAACCTCTATGACGGCTGGGTCAACGATTCCGATCTGATCGGCACGCACTGGCGCTACCAGCAGGTGCGCAACCTGACCGACTGGATGGCAGGCGACGGCAAGGATGTCACCAACCCGAATCTCGACCTGAAGGATTTCATCGGCACTTCGTTCACCACCGCGCCCGACAAGAAACTCTACCAACTTCCCGACCAGCAGTTCGCCAACCTCTACTGGTTCCGTTACGACTGGTTCAACGACGAGAAGAACAAGGCGGACTTCAAGGCCAAATACGGCTACGACCTTGGCGTGCCGGTGAACTGGTCGGCCTATGAGGACATTGCAGCGTTCTTCACCGGGCGTGAGATCGACGGCAAGAAGGTCTACGGCCATATGGACTATGGCAAGAAGGACCCCTCGCTCGGCTGGCGGTTCACCGACGCCTGGCTGTCGATGGCCGGCAATGGCGACAAGGGCATTCCGAACGGTCTGCCCGTCGACGAATGGGGCATCAAGGTCGACGAGAATTCGCGTCCGGTCGGTTCCTGCACGGCGCGCGGCGGCGACACCAATGGTCCGGCTTCCGTCTATGCCATCCAGAAGTACCTCGATTGGCTGAAGGCCTATGCACCGGCGGAAGCCCAAGGCATGACCTTCTCCGAATCGGGGCCAGTTCCGGCGCAGGGCGCGGTTGCCCAGCAGATCTTCTGGTACACCGCCTTCACCGCCAGCATGGTCGACGCCAGCGCCAAGGCGGTGCTGAACGACGACGGCACGCCGAAGTGGCGCATGGCGCCGTCGCCGCATGGCGTCTACTGGAAGGACGGCATGAAGCTCGGCTATCAGGACGTCGGTTCCTGGACGCTGATGAAGTCGACGCCGACCGACCGCGCCAAGGCCGCCTGGCTCTACGCGCAGTTCGTCACCTCGAAGACGGTCGATGTGAAGAAGAGCCATGTCGGCCTGACCTTCATCCGCGAGAGCACGATCCACGACAAGAGCTTCACCGAACGTGCGCCAAAGCTCGGCGGCTTGATCGAGTTCTACCGCTCGCCGGCACGCGTCCAGTGGTCGCCGACCGGCACCAACGTGCCGGACTATCCGAAGCTGGCACAGCTCTGGTGGCAGGCGATCGGCGATGCTTCGTCGGGCGCCAAGAGCGCGCAAGAAGCAATGGACTCGCTCTGCGCCGAGCAGGAAAAGGTGATGAGCCGCATCGAGAAGTCGGGCGTCCAGGGCGATATTGGCCCGAAGATGGCCGAAGAGCATGACCTCGCCTACTGGAATGCGGACGCGGTCAAGAAGGGCAATCTCGCTCCTCAGCTCAAGATCGAGAACGAGAAGGAAAAGCCGGTCACCATCAACTACGACGAGCTGGTGAAGAGCTGGCAGCAATAGGACCGTTTGATGCGGGCGTCCGCGCCCGCATCGCCATGCTCAGGGGAGGCGGCATGTTGCCGTCTCCCCTGTTTGCGTGAACGGCTCCGCGCCATCCGGCGTCGAGACATCGTTGCACCTTGAAGTCGCTTCGACGGGAGAGAGAATGACCGGATATATCCTTGCAATCGACCAGGGGACGACATCGAGCCGGGCGATCCTGTTCGACGACAAGATGATGGTCGTCGGCAGCGGGCAAAAGGAATTCACCCAATATTATCCGGCCTCCGGCTGGGTCGAGCACAATCCCGAGGAGATATGGGCAAGCGTCGTGGAAACGGTGAACGCCGCGCTGAAGACAGCCGGCCGCAACGCAGCGGAAGTCGCCGCGATCGGCATCACCAACCAGCGCGAAACCGTCGTCATCTGGGACAAGGAGACCGGCAAGCCGATCCACAACGCGATTGTCTGGCAGGACCGCCGCACCGCGCCGCTATGCCAGAAACTGAAGAAGCTGGGGCTGGAGAAGAAATTCACGAAAAAGACCGGCCTGCTGCTCGATCCCTATTTCTCCGGCACCAAGATCGCCTGGATGCTGGACAAGGTGAAGGGCGCCAGAAAACGCGCCGAGAAGGGCGAACTGCTGGCTGGCACCATCGACAGTTTCCTGATTTGGCGCCTGACTGGCGGCAGGGTCCACGCCACTGACGCCACCAATGCCTCACGCACACTGGTCTACAACATCGAACAAAACGCTTGGGACGACGAGCTGCTGGCCATTTTCGGCATACCTGCAAGAATGCTGCCGCAGGTGAAGGATTGTGCCGATGATTTTGGAATCACCGACAAAAGCCTGTTTGGTGCAGAGATCAGAATCCTCGGTGTGGCCGGCGACCAGCATGCGGCGGCGATCGGCCAGGCCTGTTTCGAACCGGGCATGATGAAATCCACCTACGGCACCGGTTGCTTCGCGCTGCTCAACACCGGAAGCGATCTGGTGCGTTCTAGGAACCGGCTTTTGACCACCATCGCCTACAGGCTGAACGGCAAGACCACCTATGCGCTGGAGGGCTCGATCTTTATCGCCGGCGCCGCCGTGCAATGGCTGCGGGACGGCATCAAAGTGATCGGCAAGGCCGAGCAGAGCGGCAAATTGGCGGCGGAAGCCGATCCAACGCAGAACGTCTATCTGGTGCCGGCTTTCGTCGGGCTCGGCGCACCGCACTGGGATGCCGAGGCGCGCGGCGCCATCTTCGGGCTGACCCGCAATTCGGGGCCGGCGGAATTTGCCCGCGCGGCACTGGAATCCGTTGCGTTCCAAACACGCGACCTGCTTGACGCCATGCGCAAGGACTGGAAGGCCGCCTCGGCCAAGACCGTCCTCAGGGTCGATGGCGGCATGGTGGCGTCGGACTGGACCATGCAGCGGCTGGCCGACATTCTCGATGCGCCGGTAGACCGGCCGACAATTCTCGAGACGACCGCGCTTGGTGCGGCATGGCTGGCCGGCTCGAAGGCCGGTGTCTGGCCGAAGGCGCGGGAATTCGCCAGGAGTTGGGCGCTCGAGCGCCGGTTCAAGCCGGACATGGATGCTTCGACACGTGCGGCCAAGCTGGCCGGTTGGCGCCACGCTGTGCGCAGGACGCTAAGTACGCAATAGGCAGGGATGCCCCGATGCCCGGGATTCGCACTAATGAAAAACCCGCGCCGTTTCGGGCGCGGGCTTGCAGCCTCTAATCTGGGACTCAGTAAGGCGACCGGCACTGCCGGCGCGGACCGTAATTGGGCTGGTAAGTGTTGTCAGAAGCGCGATAGCTCCGATAACGGTCATAGCACCACTGCACGTGGGCATCGCCACGATAGACACGATTCTGGTTGACGATCGCGCCGGTAATCAGCGCTCCGGTAGCAAACGCAGCCAGCGGGAACCAGAAGTCGCCGTGACGGCGATAGCCGCGACGATATTCGCGATAGCCGCGATGGCCACGCCAGTACATGCCGTCGTCACGCGCAAAATTGCGACGGAAATCGCGACGCGAGAAATCGCGATTGTTCCGGTGCCTCCGCCACGGCTCGTACTGGACGGTCTGGATATTCGAGGTGAGCCCCTGGGCCGGGGGCGCATAGCTGGGCTGAGCGTTGACTGGCACGATCTCCGCGGCAGCGAATGAGATCGAAAGAGTGGTCGCCAGCAGGCCCGACATGATCCTATTCATGGTCTTCTCCTTGAAACGCATGTCCCTTATCGCGGGAAACGGGCAGGTTGCGCAAATTGTTCCGCCAAAAATCCCAAGTTGCTGATCCGCAAAGGTTCTTCCGATTCGTTGCTTGTGCTTGTCCCGCAAAAGCGCGAGCTTCGGCCTTGCGCGGGAGGGAGGCCGTTCCCTCGACGCCGAGGCGCTTCGCAAGGCATGACGACACTGCTGGAAAGCCCGGTGTGCGAGCCGTCTTTTTCTGGTTGACCGGCAGAGGCACTCTCCCTATGTTCCGCGCAATTTCGAGGGCGGCCTTTCTGAGCCCGCGGGAGCGCGTAGCTCAGCCGGTAGAGCAACTGACTTTTAATCAGTAGGTCATGGGTTCGAATCCCATCGCGCTCACCAAAATCCGATGGTCTATTCTGGACACATAGGTTACATTTTATACCGGAGACATGGGTAACACTTTTGGCCCGAAGGGGTTTTGGAGTGGTTCGAGCCTGCATGTCTTATCATCAAAGTATCCCAAATCATGATGCATGAAGGAGACGAGCCAAATGACCGTCGTCACTTCCTTGATGCCGAGCCTTCACCGGCGAGCACGGTGGAGACGTTGTTTTTCTTTCGATGCAATGCAGATGCGGCCGCAGGCGGTGACGAGAATAACACCGGTCAGGGATTCTGGCTGGACACACTTGCTCACGGATGACAATTGTCCGCGCTGAAATGTTGGGGGAACATATGATAAATGAAGAAGAACTTGAAGCAATTTGGGCCGACGATCTGCTAGGCCGCAAACAAGATGCATCATTCTTACAGCAGTTTTTGGTAGCTCGAGTTACCGAACGCCAAGCAGCAGGAAAGACCGGGTCGTATGTCATCGATATCGACGCTCAGTGGGGCGCTGGAAAATCGTTCTTTGTCGACCGATTTGCCACTCAATTAAAAAAATCTGGACACCTCGTGGCAACAGTGAATGCTTGGCGGGATGATCATATGGATGATCCATTTGTGGCTATACTAACTTCGATTGATGCTGCGCTTGCTCCGTTCACAAAGAAAAAGTCCGACAAAGCGTCAGTGACTTGGAGCGCAGTTAAAAAGAGCGCCACTCCTATAATTGGACGAGTTGTTGCAGGCGCGGCGAAGACGCTAGTCAAACGATACACTGGCGAAAGCGTGGATGCGTTGCTTGAGCACGTTACTGGAGCCGATGAGACCAGAGAGGGTATCGTGAAAGCTGAAAAGGCGGGATCTCTGATAGATGATGTTGTCTCGTCTGCAGCTGAAGTTGCCTCAATCGAGATCGAACGTATAATCGATCAAAGCGCCGAACAGCTAATCGAAATCTTTCAGCGGAAAAACGAGGCAATCCTGGATTTTCGTATCAAGTTAGAAACGGCCCTTGTTGCTCTTTCGGAAGTCAAGCTTCCATTGTTCGTCTTGATCGACGAGTTGGACCGTTGCCGACCATCATACGCGATCGCTCTTCTGGAGCGGGTGAAACACCTGTTCGACGTTGATAATGTCGTTTTCGTTTTCGCTAACAACAGCGAGCAACTCAAGCACACTATTTCGGGCGCGTATGGCGAATACTTTGACGGGTTCCGCTATCTAAAGAGATTCTTCGATAGAACCTATGTGTTTGAAAGGCCCTCTCTGGACGAGTTCATTAAGACCCTACTAGCTGACGTAGACGTCAAGAAACTCAGGTCTCCAATACAAAGCCCATCCGATTTCCTTGTAATCGCATCCGATCGGTATGGCATGGAGCTTCGTGAGGTGCAGCATGTTCTGGACATTGTTCGAACCGTGACCACCATTTGGAGTAGTACGATCCCTATCGATCTGGTGCTTCTGTTCCCCCTTGCAACCACATTTTACCGCACTGGAAATGTCGAGTGGGACTCTGTCAAAATGCCAGACAACTCCACAATCGCGCTGGGCATGCGGTATGCTCGCGGGCTTTCCCCAAGATACGAAAGAGAACTCGCCCCCCGTGAGTTCTCTATCTCGGAAGCGTTCAAATTGTCGACAGAGATATTTGATTCTATGCAAAAGATGATGGACTTTGGAAACTCAGATTCAATATCGCCAACTGCGGATTACGTCAGAATGACTTTTACGCCGGAATGGAATGGGGTGCGCGTCATGCGCGACGCCCCCAGCATACAGCGACAACTCGCTGGATTTGTTCGCAGTGCGGGTAGGCTGGCGCAGGTCGAGTTCGGCCTAAAGGAAGCTTCGTAACCAAGCCTGACAAAGATGGCGGCTAGCAAAGACGTGGCCTGTCCAATCTCCAAGTTAATGTGTGCCATCGCGCTCGGCAGAAATTTCAAGAATTTCCAAACACCAGCGAGACATTGCCGCCAGCATGGCGCTCGAGCCGTCCGGCTAGGTCGAGCTCCAGCAGCACCATGAACACCTGGGCGGGATGCAGGCCGGTGTGGCGGATGATCTCGTCGACTGCTACCGGCGTCGGGCCGAGCGCCTCGACGACGCGGTCGCGGTCGTCCTCGCGCGGCGGCGGCGTTGCCGAAAAGTCGGGCGGCTCCTCAAGCGGCGATGTCCTTGGGGCCCAGGCGCCGACCAGCGGGGCGATCGCACTGGTGATATCGGCGGCCTCGGTGACAAGGCTTGCGCCGTCCTTGAGCAGGCCATTGGCGCCGGCGGCGCGTGGATCGAGCGGCGAACCGGGAACGGCAAAGACCAGCCGGCCCATCTCGCCGGCAAGCCGGGCGCTGATCAGCGAGCCGGAGCGCTGTGCGGCCTCGACCACCACCAATCCCAATGCAGCACCGGCGACGAGCCGGTTGCGGCGCGGAAAATCCTGTGCGCGCGGCTGCCAGCCAAACGGCATTTCGGAAATGATGGCGCCGCCGCGCTCGGCGATCTCGTCGCACAGGCCGGCATTTTCGGGCGGGTAGGGCAAATCGAGGCCGCCGGCGAGCACGCCGATTGTGCCAGTCGCAAGGCTGCCATGGTGCGCGGCCGTATCGATGCCGCGCGCCAGGCCGGAGACGATGCCATAACCGTCGCGGCCGAGATCCGCCGCCAGCATCCGCGCCATCTTGATGCCGGCCAGCGATGCGTTGCGAGCGCCGACGATGGCGACCGCTGGCAAGCGGAACACCGCGCTATTGCCCCTGACCGCGAGCAGCGGCGGCGGATGATCCATGCTTTTCATCAGCGGCGGATAATCCGCTTCGCCGATGCCGACGAAGCGGGCGCCAGCCCGCCGGGCGGTCTCCAGCTCCGCCTCGGTCTCGGCAATGGACGGGATGCGGACGATTTTTTTGGCGCCACCCGAAATCATCAGCTCGGGCAGCATCGATAGCGCTGCTTCGGCCGAACCGAACCGGTTGATCAGGTCGCGAAAGGAAGCCGGGCCGACATTCGGCGTGCGGATCAGACGAAGCCAGCTCAGCCGCTGCCGGTCGCTGAGGCGCGGCCCGGCGTCGGGCTCGCTCACTCCTTGGCCCCGATCTTACCCTCGGTGCCGGCAAGCAGCCGCGCAATGTTGCCGCGGTGCTTTACGATGACGATTAGGCTCATCGCCGCGAAAAGCCCGGCAATCTGCGGCGTGCTCAGGAAATACAGTGCCATGGGCACCACAACTGCTGCCGTCAGCGCCGCGAGCGAGGAGTAGCGGAACAGGAAAGCCACCGCCAGCCAGACGACGGCGAAGATCAGCGCCGCCTGCCAGGCAAGGCCGATCAGCACGCCAAGGTAAGTGGCGACACCCTTGCCCCCCTTGAAGCCGAGCCAGACCGGAAAGAGATGACCTAAAAACGCGCCGAAGCCGGCCCAAAGTCCGAGCTCGGGCGCAAAGCGGCCTGCGATCAGCACCGCCGCGGTGCCTTTAAGGGCGTCGAGCAGAAGCGTGGCCGCGGCCAAGCTCTTGTTGCCGGTGCGTAGCACATTGGTGGCGCCGATGTTGCCGGAGCCGATGTTGCGCACGTCGCCGAGGCCGGCGGCACGGGTGATCAGCAGGCCAAACGGGATCGAGCCGAGAAGATAGCCGAACACCAATGCCAAGACGGGACTGTAAGCCATTGTTCCCCCGAACTTTCCTTGGCTGAGCGGATTTTAAGCCGTGACGCCTGTTTTCGTCCTAGGCCGAAAACACTGTGCGGCCCGCCACCATCGTTTGCAAGACCTTGCCTTGCAGTCGAGCGCCTTCGAAACAGGTGTTTTTCGAGCGTGAGCGGATGCCGCTCTCGCTGACGACCCATGGCTCGTCCAGATCGACGAGCGAAAGGTCGGCCAATGCCCCCGGTTTCAGCGTGCCGCCGGGCAGGCCGAACAATCTTGCCGGCGCGGTCGACAGTGTCTCGACCAGCCGGAGCAGCGTCACGTCGCCATTGTGATAGAGCCGCAGCGCTGCGCCTAGCAGCGTTTCCAGGCCGATGGCGCCGGCCGCGGCATCGGCAAAGGGAAGGCGCTTGGTGTCGACGTCCTGCGGGTCGTGCGAGGAGACGATGAGATCGATGGTGCCGTCCTTGATCGCTTCGATCATCGCCAGCCGGTCTTCCTCCGCGCGCAGCGGCGGCGTCAGCCGGAAGAAGGTGCGGTACTCGCCTACATCATTCTCGTTGAGCGACAGATTGTGGATCGACACGCCTGATGTGACATTGGCGCCATCGGCTTTCGCGCGTGCTACCGCGCTTGCCGCCATAGCCGTCGAAATCTTGGCAGCGTGATAGGCGCCGCCGGTCAGCCGAGCCAACGCGAGATCGCGCTCCAGGGGGATCGATTCGGCTTCGCGCGGAATGCCGGCAAGGCCAAGCCAGCTTGCGTAAAGGCCTTCGTTCATCACGCCGGCCGAAGCGAGGTCGGCGTCTTGGGTTTCATGCGCGATGACGCCACCGAAATCGCGCGCATAGGTCAGCGCGCGGCGCATCACCAGCGCGCTGGCAATCGAATGCCGGCCATCGGTGAAGGCGACCGCGCCGGCCTCGCGCAGCAGGCCGAATTCGGTCATCTCGCGGCCTTCCAGCCCCTTGGTGATCGCTGCTGCCGGCAAGATGTTGACGATTGCGGTGTCCTTGGCGGTGCGCAGCACGAACTCGACCAGTGCGACATTGTCGATCACCGGGTCGGTATCGGGCATCATGACGATTGAGGTGACGCCGCCGGCCGCCGCAGCGATGCTCGCCGAAGCAATGGTCTCCCGGTGTTCGCCGCCGGGTTCGCCGATGAAGACGCGCGCGTCGATCAATCCAGGGATGATAGTCTTGCCGGCGCAGTCGATGATGGTGGCGCCTTCGGGCGCGCCCTGGTTCAAAGCCGCCTTGCCGGCGGCAACGATTTTGCGGCCTTCGACGATGACGGTGCCGACCTCATCGATGCCGCGCGACGGGTCGACGATGTGGGCCCGGCTGAAGACCGTTATGCTCATCAGGCGCGGCCCTCGTGGTTTCGACGGGGGTCGAGCAGCGCTTCCATTACCGCCATGCGCACGGCGACGCCCATCTCAACCTGTTCCTGGATAACGCTTTGCGGGCCGTCGGCGATCTCGGAGGCGATCTCGACGCCGCGGTTCATCGGGCCGGGATGCATGACCAGCGCACCGTCCTTGGCCGCCTTCAGCTTCTCCGCGTCGAGGCCGAAATAGCGGAAATATTCGCGCACCGACGGTACGAAAGCGCCTTCCATGCGTTCGCGCTGCAGGCGCAGCATCATCACCACGTCGGCGTCCTTCAGACCCTCGGCCATGGAACGGGTGACGACGACGCCCATTTTCTCGATGCCGGCGGGCAAAAGCGTCGAAGGGGCGACGACCCTGACCTGGGCACCAAGCGCGTTGAGCAGGATGATGTTGGAGCGGGCCACGCGCGAATGCAGGATGTCGCCGCAGATCGCCACGATCAGCTTCGACAACGGACCCTTGACGCGGCGGATGGTCAGTGCGTCGAGCAGCGCCTGGGTAGGGTGCTCATGGGCGCCGTCGCCGGCATTGACCACCGAACAGCCGACTTTTTGGGCAAGAAGTGCTGCCGCGCCGGCCGATTGATGGCGGATGATCAATATGTCGGGACGCATGGCATTCAGCGTCATCGCCGTATCGATCAGCGTCTCGCCCTTTTTCACCGACGAACTCGCTACGGACATGTTCATGACGTCGGCGCCGAGCCGTTTGCCGGCCAGCTCGAATGACGATTGCGTACGGGTCGAGGCTTCGTAGAAGAGATTGATCTGGGTGCGGCCGCGCAGCGTCGATGTCTTCTTGTCCGACTGCCGCGAGATGGCAACGGCCCTGTCCGCCCGGTCGAGCAGAAGCTCGATGTCGGCAGGGGAAAGATCGCGGATGCCCAGAAGATGGCGGTGGGGATACAGCGGCAGGGACGATACGTCGGTCATCTCAAGTCGCTGCTATAGGGGGGAGGCTCCGCGGCTGCAAGCACCGGCTTGGGATTGGATTGGTTCTCCCCGGTATTTTCGTCGCGCGCCGCTGGCCATAGGCTATAAACCGCCTTGGCTTTGGATTCGCTGCCTTCAGGTGATAAGGACGAAGCGTGACTGACGACGTGACCAACCAGCCGCCGCCGCTGGCCGGCGGCAACGCCTGGCGGGGCGATCCGTTGCTGATCCAGCTTGCCGAGCGCTTTTCCGAACCGGTGCGCAAGGACCTCGACGGGCTTGGCCGTTTCGTTCTGACCCATGAGGCGCAGGAACTGGCCCGTCTTGCCAATGTCGAGACGCCGAAGCTCAGGACCCACGACCGCCAGGGTCGGCGCATCGACCAGGTCGAGTTCCATCCCGCCTATCACGCACTGATGCGCCGCTCGGTCGCCAACGGGCTGCATTCGTCGGTCTGGGAGAATGGCGATGCCGAGATAGGCCGCCGCCACCAGGTGCGCGCCGCGCGCTTTTACCTCACGGCTGAGCTCGAGACCGGGCATCTCTGCCCGATCACCATGACCAGCGCTTCGCTGGCGGCGCTGATGGCCAGCCCGAAGCTGTTTCGCGAATGGGCGCCCCGGGTGACGACGCGCAAATACGATCAAAGCCAAAAGCCGCCGGTCGAAAAAGCCGGGCTGACACTCGGCATGGGCATGACCGAGAAGCAAGGCGGCACCGATGTCCGCGCCAACGTCACCAGGGCGGAGCGCGCGGGCAGCAGGTTTTATCGCCTGACCGGCCACAAATGGTTCATGTCGGCGCCGATGTCGGATGCCTTCCTGGTGCTCGGACAGGCGCCGGAGGGACTGTCGTGCTTTCTCGTACCCCGCCTGCTCGGCGACGGATCCGGCAACGGCTTCCGCTTTCAGCGGCTGAAGGACAAGCTCGGCAACCGCTCCAATGCCTCGTCGGAGGTGGAATTCGTCAACGCCATCGGCGAGATGGTCGGCGAGCCGGGCGCGGGCGTGAAGACGATCATGGACATGGTGACCCTGACGCGGCTCGACTGTGCCGTCGCCTCATCGGCGATCATGCGGGCCGGACTGGCCGAGGCCGTCCACCACACGCGCCACCGCAAGGTGTTTGGAACCAATCTGATCGAGCAGCCGCTGATGCAGCGTGTGCTGGCCGATATGGCGCTCGACGTTGCCGCCGCTACCGCGCTGTCGTTCCGGCTGGCGCGCTCCTTCGACGAGGCGGCCGGCGACCGCGGCGAGGCGGCCTTCGCGCGCGCCATGACGCCGGTCGTCAAATACTGGGTCTGCAAGATTGCGCCGCCGCTGCTCTATGAAGCGATGGAGTGCCTCGGCGGCAATGGCTATGTCGAGGAGGGGCCGCTCGCCCGCTACTATCGCGAAGCTCCGGTCAACGCGATCTGGGAGGGATCCGGCAACGTCATGGCGCTCGATGTGCTACGTGTGCTGGGGCGTGCACCCGGCCTGTTCGATGACGTGCTGGCCGGCATCGACCGCGATCTCGGCGCCGGCGGACGCGGCACCGTCGGCGTGCTCAAGGCGGCAATGCAGGTCGCTGCAACCGACGAGGGCTCGGCGCGGCTCTTGACCGAGCAATTGGCATTGTCGGCGGCGGCAGCAGAGCTTCGCAGGCTGGGGGCAGGGCGGATCGCCGACGCCTTCGTCGAAACGCGCCTCGCCGGCCAGTGGCGCAATACCTATGGCATGATCGATTCCCGCCATGATGCGCGCATGATCATCGATACGCTCTACCCGCCGATCAACTAAGGGCCGTCGCCCAATTCGCTGCCGCTCTCGCGACCCTGTGGATGGCCGTTAACCTTAACGAATGGTTTCCGTTGCGGCGGCCGGTGGCAAAGCCCAGTGTTATGGTTAAGGCAAGGATTGTTCAGCTTGAGCGGCTTTGCCCTGCGAAGCAGGAGCGTCATGCGGCATATTCTGAGCTCTTTTCTGGCATTGCATTGGGCGGCCGTTTTCGCCCTGCTGGCGTTCATTTGCATCGACGGGAATCGAGGCGTGGCGACGGCCCTTGGCGTACTGGGCGTTCCCGTCCAGAACACTCGATCTGCCGATCTCGAAAACGCCGTCGTCGTGGCGCCGCTCGCCGTGGCACTGCTTGTCGTCGCGGTGCTGTTCTGCTGGGCCTTTGTTGAAGCACTGACCAGCGACAGGACCAACCCGGATCCCGCCGATAGCGTCATGCGAATCGCCTTCATTTCCGCCTTGGGCGTGCTGTCGCTGATCGTCATCGGCGGCGCCGCGCAAGGCATCAATGGGCTGTTCATGATTGTCGCGGTGCAATTGGCGGCACTTCTGGCGTCCTATGTCGCGATGCTCGCGGAGCGGCGGTCGACCGTTGCCGCGGCAGTTCCAGGGACCGGCGAAATCCGAGCGGCCGCGCATGTGATGGCCAAGGCAGCGGCGCATAATTCCTCGCTTGCCCGCATTTCCGGCCGGCTGGATTCGAGGGATGACCGCTGATGCGCACCTTGTTCGCGCTGTGGGCGGCTCCGCTCCTCTTGTTTTGGGGCTGGTTCTTTCTGTCGCTCAACGACATCAATTTCGGCTATGTCATGCTGAGCCGCCAATTACACGATCTCGTCTTCCAGCTCTATGGACAGATGCTCGGCGTTGATCCGGCGCTTATTCCGGGCATGGTGGCGAAAGCTTGCGTGTTCGATGGGCTGCTGCTGGTGGCGTTCTGGGCATTTCGCCGCCGCAAGGCGATTGGTGGCTGGATCACGGCGATGCGCAACCGCTATTTCGACCAGGCATCGACGCCGAGCGCCTGAAGCCGGTCGAGAACACCTTGGAGGATAAAAGCGGCCGCCGCAGAATCGATCTTGCCGGCGCGTTTCTTGCGGGAAAAATCCATCTCGATCAGCGTCCGCTCGGCCGCCACCGTCGACAGCCGTTCGTCCCAAAAGAGGAAGGGCAGATCGGTCAATCCAGCCATGTTGCGCACGAAAGCGCGGGATTTTTGGGCGCGCGGGCCCTCGGAGCCGTCCATGTTGATGGGGAGGCCGATCACCACGGCGCCGGCATTTTCCTTCTGCAGCAGAGCGAGCAGCACTGCGGCATCGAGCGAGAATTTCCTGCGCATGATGACAGGGCGCGGGTGCGCGAACGACAAGCCGCGGTCGGAAACCGCCACGCCGATTGTCTTGTCGCCGAGGTCGAGACCGGCCAGGGTCTTGCCGCCGCCGAGCCGGGCCGGCAACTCCTCGGTGGTGATGATGCCCAACGGCTTTTCCTTTGACCGCGACGCCGCACGTCCTATACGCGCAAAGCGTGCGCGGCACTTTAATTTCGCCGTCGGCGTTCTATCCTCTACCGAAGCAAAAATCGAGGAAAGCATTGATGAAACTGACCTGGTACGGACATTCGGCATTCCGAATCGAAATCGAAGGCGCGAAAATCCTCATCGACCCCTATCTGGTCGGCAATCCGTCATGGACGGGCGGCTGGGAAGGGCCGGCCGAAGGGATCACGCACGTGTTGCTCACCCATGGCCACAGCGACCACATCAGCGGCGCCATCGAAGTGCTCAAGAAGAGCGGCGCGATGCTGGTCGCCAATTTCGAGATTTTCATGTACCTGGTCGGCAAGGGCGTCGGTGACAAGCAGATCAATCCCGGCAATATCGGCGGCACAGTCGATTGCGGCGGCTTCACCACAACCTTCGTTCAGGCTCTGCATTCATCGTCCTTTCCGGGCGAGGGTGGCCAGAATACCTATCTCGGCAATCCGGGTGGGCTCGTCCTGCACTTTCCCGAGGACAAGACGCTTTATCATATGGGCGACACCGACATTTTTTCCGACATGGCGCTGATCAACGAGTTGCACGAACCGAAGATCGGCATCGTGCCGATCGGCGACCGCTTCACCATGGGTGGCGCGGTAGCAGCCCTTGCCTGCCAGCGTTTCTTCAAGTTCGAGACGGTCGTTCCCGCTCACTTCGGCACATTTCCGATGATCGATCAGACCGCCGACAAATTCGTGGCCGGGCTGGATGGATCGGGTGTGAAAGTTGCGTTGCCGAAGATCGGCGAGACGATTACGCTGTAAAGAAAGCCGGTCCGGAACGATACGATGCGCTTGAGAAATTCTCTTTGCCTTTCCATGCTGGTTGCCGCGTCGCCGACGCTGGCCGCGGAAAATTTCATCGAGGGCGTCTATCTGCAATCGGAGGACCTCTGCGCGCAGGCCAAAAAGGATACGCTGCAGACGGTGATCGAGGGCGGCAATATCGTGCTGTCGGCAAATGGCCTGGAAAGCATCGAATATAATTGTGAATTCCTGCAGATCACCAAAGCGACACGCTCACCAAGCTGGGCGGTGACCGCTATATGCCAGGAGCCGGGCTACGTCTTTCCCGATGTTCTCTCACTGACACAGATGAGCCCGAAGCAGATCGACCTGGTATCGGTTCGGCCTGCCGCCGACGAAGGCGAGCAGAGCGGCAACGGCGGCAGTTATTTCCTCTGCGACGGCGTGGCGATGCCATAGGGCAGTTGAAGGCACGATGCATGTTGCGCGGCACGCGCCGCGCCGCTATAGCGCTGGTTTTCCCCGAGGCACAAACATGTCCGTTGATATAAAAACCGTGAAGCGCGTCGCGCATCTTGCCCGTATTGCGGTGAGCGAGGAGGATGCAGAGCGCATGACCGGCGAATTGAACGCCATTTTGGGCTTTGTCGAGCAGTTGAACGAGGTCGATGTTTCCGGCGTCGAGCCGATGACCTCGGTCACGCCGATGGCAATGAAAAAGCGCCAGGACGTCGTCACCGACGGCGGCAAGGCAGCCGACATCGTCGCCAACGCGCCGGCGACCGAAGAGAATTTCTTCCTTGTGCCGAAGGTCGTGGAGTAGCAGGCCGATGGCAATCGACATCGCGGCTGAGACGCCGCTGCAGGACGATGTGCGTGGGCTGGTCGAGGAGCTCAACGCCACATTGCTGGAGCTGACGCCGCCGGAGCATTGCTACCATTTGACGGTCGAGCAGATGGCGGACCGCGACACGACCGTCTTCATCGCCCGCGACAACGGCCTTGCCATCGGTTGCGGCGCACTGAAGCGCCACGATGCTGTCGTCGGCGAGGTCAAGCGCATGTATACGCGACCTTCGCATCGCGGCCACAAGATCGGCGCGAAGATTGTCGAGCGTATCGAGGCGCTGGCGCGCCAAGAAGGGCTTAAGCGTCTGGTGCTGGAGACGGGCGACCGTCATCCCGCCGCCTGGACCGTCTACGAACGCGCCGGTTTTTCGCGCTGCGGCCCGGTACTGGATTATCCCGATTCCGAGTGGTCGGTGTTTTACGAAAAGAGCCTTGCCTGATGAGCGACCTTACCCAGCTGACGATTTCGCAGGCCCGCGCCAAATTGCGCTCCAGGGAGATCACCGCCACCGAAATCACCGAGGCTTATCTATCGGCGGTCGAGCGAGCCAATCCGGCGCTCAATGCCTACGTGGTGGTCACCGACGACAAGGCGCGCGACATGGCCAAGGCCTCCGACGCGAAACTGGCCAAGGGCGAGGGCGGGTCGCTCGAGGGTATCCCGCTCGGCATCAAGGATTTGTTCGGCACCGAAGGCGTCCACACCCAGGCCTGCAGCCATGTGCTGGACGGCTTCAAGCCGCGCTACGAATCGACGGTCACCGCCAATCTGTGGGCGGATGGCGCCGTCATGCTCGGCAAGCTCAACATGGACGAGTTCGCCATGGGCTCGTCCAACGAGACCTCGTATTACGGGCCGGTCATCAACCCGTGGCGGCGTTCGCGCCTCGACACGGTGGTGATGCCGACGACGCATCAGGGCGAGGGCGGCTTCGTTTCGGCGGGCGGCACCAGGACCGCGCGCACGTTGGACAATGCCCAACTGGTGCCGGGCGGTTCGTCCGGTGGCTCCGCATCAGCGGTCTCGGCCTTCCTGTGCGCCGGCGCCACCGCCACCGATACCGGCGGCTCGATCCGCCAGCCC
The DNA here is from genome assembly GCF_040322175.1 of Mesorhizobium sp. M0185. Taxonomy (NCBI): domain Bacteria; kingdom Pseudomonadati; phylum Pseudomonadota; class Alphaproteobacteria; order Hyphomicrobiales; family Phyllobacteriaceae; genus Mesorhizobium; species Mesorhizobium sp. M0185. Next base: position 154,762 of record NZ_JAMYSY010000003.1, read on the forward strand.
GCCGCCTTCACTGGCACAGTCGGCATCAAGCCGACCTATGGCCGCTGCTCGCGCTGGGGGATCGTAGCCTTCGCCTCGTCGCTCGACCAGGCCGGGCCGATCGCGCGCGACGTGCGCGATGCCGCGATCCTGTTGAAGTCGATGGCTTCGGTCGACCCGAAGGACACGACGTCCGTCGACCTGCCGGTGCCGGACTACGAGGCGGCGATCGGCCGCCCGATCAGGGGCATGAAGGTCGGCATTCCCAAGGAATATCGTGTCGACGACATGCCCGCGGAGATTGAGGCGCTGTGGCAGAAAGGCATTGCCTGGCTGCGGGATGCTGGTGCCGAGATCGTCGATATCTCGCTGCCGCATACCAAATACGCGCTGCCGGCCTATTACATCGTGGCGCCGGCCGAAGCCTCGTCCAACCTCGCCCGTTACGACGGCGTCCGCTATGGCTTGCGCGTGCCCGGCAAGGACATTGTCGATATGTATGAAAAGACCCGCGCCGCCGGCTTCGGGCGGGAGGTCAAGCGCCGCATCATGATCGGCACCTATGTGCTTTCCGCCGGCTACTACGATGCCTACTATCTACAGGCGCAGAAGGTTCGAACCCTGATCAAGCGTGACTTCGAAAATGTGTTTGCAGCAGGCGTCGACGTCATCCTGACGCCGGCAACGCCTTCCGCCGCCTTCGGCATCGCCGACGAGGACATGGCCGCCGACCCGGTCAAGATGTATCTCAACGACATTTTTACGGTGACGGTGAACATGGCCGGCCTGCCCGGCATAGCGGTTCCGGCTGGGCTCGACGCCAAGGGGCTGCCGCTCGGCCTGCAGCTGATCGGCCGGCCCTTCGACGAGGAAACGCTGTTCCAGACTGCCCATGTCATCGAAAAGGCGGCCGGCACATTTCAGCCGGAAAAATGGTGGTAAGATCGTTTCTCATCTGAGGGGGGTGAGGGATGTTCTTCTATGTCTCCAAGGTTCTCGGGTTCTTCGTCGAGCCGTTGAATCTCGCGATCTTCCTGCTGCTGGCGGGGCTGGTCGCGGCGATGTTCGGGCGGCGACGGTTGGCGACCGCCGGCAGCGCTCTTGCCTTCCTCATTCTGGCGGTTTCGACATGGAGCCCGCTCGGCCCCATGATGCTCAATCGGCTGGAGGAACGCTTCCCCAGGCCGCCGCTGCCGGAAAAGGTTGACGGTATCATAGTGCTTGGCGGCAGTCTGGATGGCGCCGTCAATCTGGTGCGTGGCGGCTATGAAATGAACTCCAGCGGCGACCGGATGGTCGAGGCGGTCGTGCTGGCGCGGCGCTTTCCGACAGCGAAAGTCGTTATCTCCGGTGGCAGCATCGAAACGTTCCGCGGCGGCGAAGGCGATGCAGATACCGCGCCGCGTCTTTTTGCCGCTTTCGGCGTGGCGGCCGATCGGCTGATCCTCGAGAACAAATCCCGCAGCACCTACGAGAACGCTGTCTTTACCAGGGAACTGGTGACGCCGAAACCGGGCGAAACCTGGTTGCTGGTGACCTCGGCCTTCCATATGCCACGCGCCAAGGCGCTGTTCGACAAAGCCGGCTTTTCGACCGTTCCGTGGCCGGCCGACTATCGCACTTCCGGCAAGGAAAGCATCGGCACCTTGCCTTATCCCGGCGACTGGCTGGAGGTCACCACTGTTGCGATCCGCGAATGGATAGGGCTCACCGCCTATTGGCTGTCGGGCCGCATCGATCGGCCTTTCCCCGGACCGGGCGGGTGACCGAGCACCGCCTGCCGCGCCGCCGAGAAAAACTGGCGGCGCACCAGAACCGCCAGAAGCAGCAGCGTCGATAGCACGAAGACGGTGGGATCGACGAACCAACCGAGATAGCCGATCGAGAAGAACACGCCGCGCAGGCCCGAATTGAAATGCTTTCCGGCCAGCATGTTCATGCGCGCGGCACGCCACACCGCCGTTTCGGTGACCGGATTGCGCGACGCCTCGCCATGTGGAATCGGCACGGCGCCGATCAGGATCGAGCAATAGTTGAACAGCCGGTAAGCCCAGCCGAACTTGAAGAAGGAAAAGGCCAGGATCAGCACCAGCCCGAACACCTTCGTCTGGAAGGCCGCGCGTGAGGACGTGGCGCCAAACGGCAGGTCGCTGAGCACGGTCAGAACCTGATCGGAGGCGCCGAGCAGGGCAAAACAGCCGCCGATCGCAATCAGCGAACTGGAGGCAAAGAAGGCGGTCCCCTGTTGTAGCCCGCTCATGATAGCGGTGTCGACGATGCGGATCTCGCGTTCGGCCATGGTCCGCATCCAGGCCTCGCGCTGCGCGTTCATAGCCCTCGTCAGCGACATGCGGCTGACCAGCATTCCGTCGGCGGCGAGCGTATGCAGCACCCACGCGGCAAGGAAGAACCCCAGCGCCGCAAGGTCGGCCATCGATAGATGAAAGGAATCGCTCATGCGTTGCTTTTACCACAGGCGGAGGGGACGCTTCGATGGCCGAAGCTGGAATGTCGCTGCCGGAGCAAACGAGGTCGGCAGGCGCAGCGCGGCGGTCCTTAAAACAGCGGAAAACATCATGGGAATTCCTATATGTAGATCTCAACAGGGTCCCAGGAGAAAACGCCCACGTGTTCCTTTCGGTTTTCGACTTGTTCAAGATCGGCATCGGCCCATCGAGTTCGCACACGATGGGGCCGATGACGGCCGCGCGGCGGTTTCTCGACGAGATTGCGGGAGACGACTGGCCGCGCCCGGCCGGCGCCAAGGTCGACCGGATCGCGGCCAGCCTGCATGGCTCGCTCGCCTATACCGGCATCGGCCATGGCTCCGATCGTGCCGTGGTGCTCGGCCTCGCCGGCCAGACGCCGCAGACTGTGGATCCCGACCTAGCAGACGGCATCGTCGCTCGCATCGCCGCCGAGAAGCGGATTTCGCCGCCCGGCCATCCGTCCTACCGTTTCGACCCGGCAACGGATCTTGTGCTGGATCGCAGGACGCCGCTGCCGGGTCACGCCAACGGCATGGCCTTCTCTGCCCATGATGCCGGCGACCGGTTGCTGCTGAGGCGCGTCTATTATTCGATCGGCGGCGGCTTCGTAGTGTCCGAGGAAGAACTGCAGCGGATGAAAGCAAGGGGCTCGGCGACAACCGAACGCAAGAAGGTTCCGTATCCGTTCAAGAACGCCGTCGAAATGCTGTCCATGGCAGCGAAAAGCGGGCTTTCCATTGCCGAGATGAAGCGCGTCAACGAGGAGACACAGATGTCGCGCGGGGAGCTCGACGCCGGCCTCGACGGCATCTGGAGCGCCATGAAGGGCTGCATCGAGCGCGGCCTGTCGCAAGACGGCATCATGCCGGGCGGACTCAAGGTGCGCCGCCGTGCCCGGATGCTGCACGACAAGCTGCAGGAGCAATGGCAGCAGAACCGGCCTAACCCGCTGCTCGCCAACGACTGGCTGTCGATCTATGCGATGGCGGTCAATGAGGAGAACGCTGCCGGCGGCCGTGTCGTCACCGCGCCAACCAATGGGGCGGCCGGCACTCTGCCCGCAGTGCTGCGCTACTGGTTGCATTTCCATCCCGAAGCCGACCAGCCCAGCATCCGCGATTTCCTGCTGACGGCGGCGGCCGTCGGCGGCATCATCAAAACCAATGCTTCGATCTCGGGCGCGGAAGTCGGCTGCCAAGGCGAGGTCGGTTCGGCTTCGGCAATGGCTGCGGCGGGATTGTGCGCCGTCATGGGCGGCACGCCCGAGCAGGTCGAGAATGCTGCCGAGATCGCGCTGGAACATCATCTCGGCATGACCTGCGATCCGGTCGGCGGCCTGGTGCAGGTGCCGTGTATCGAGCGCAACGCGCTTGGTGCCGTCAAGGCGGTGACCGCCGCTTCGCTGGCCATCAAGGGCGACGGCGTTCATTTCGTGCCGCTCGATGCCGCGATCGAGACGATGCGCCAGACCGGCCTCGACATGAACGAAAAGTACAAGGAAACCAGCCTTGGCGGATTGGCCGTCAATGTCGTGGAGTGCTGAGCGCCAATCTGGCGGCATGGACCACCACTGTGGAGAAGTCGATCAGGCCGTTGACGCGTTCGCGTGCTGGACTAAACCTTAAACGATGTCTCTCAATCTCATAAAGCTTTGCGTCGGCTGTGACAGCGTCGAGGATCTGGAAGAGTGGATTGCCTTCCGTCTCGACGAGCGGCGCCGCGCCGGCGAACCGGCCGAGCACTACCACACCACCCGCATGGTGCCGACGCGTGGCGCCGAGATTACCGACGGCGGCTCGCTCTACTGGGTGATCAAGGGCAATGTCCAATGCCGCCAGCTGATCACCGAAATCCGGCCCTTCACCGATGACGAGGGCATCGGCCGTTGCCATCTGATCCTCGATCCCGAGGTCGTGCGCACAGACTGGCAACCGCGCCGTGCATTCCAGGGGTGGCGCTACCTGAAGCCGGCGGACGCGCCGGCCGATCTCGGCAAGGGCAAAGCCGGGCTGATCGAGATGCCGCCGAAGCTCAGGCGTGAGCTTGCCGATCTCGGCCTGCTCTGACGCCGAGAAACGCAACGCCAAGACCACCAGCCGAAGCGTTGTCCGCAGGTGCCATCATCACAGGTCCTCCAGGTCACCTCATCTGGGCTTGCAAGCCGGGGAACAACGCCACATCTTGAATGTCATGAGCGACAAGAAGCAGCCCGTGCCTGCAAGGGCCAATCCTGCGCCGGTCGAGTCTCAATCGAGCACCGGCGAGATCGACGCGTTTCTCCGTCAGGCAAGGACGCTCGCTGCATCCGCCACCGGTTCAGGCAGGCTGATCCTGTCCCTCGACGCGACAATGAGCCGCCAGCCGACCTGGGATCTCGCCTGTGCGCTGCAGGCCGAGATGTTCGACGCCGTCGGCAAGGCCGGGGCGCTCAAGGTTCAACTTGTCTATTTTCGCGGCCTTGGCGAGTGCCGCTCATCCGCATTCGTCACCGATACCGCAGCTCTGAAACAGCTGATGACGCGCATCAACTGCCGCAGCGGCCATACCCAGATCGGCAAGGTGCTCGCCCACGCGCTGAAACAGACGGCGGCGGCCAAGGTCAACGCGCTGGTCTATATCGGCGACGCGATGGAAGAAAACATAGATGATCTGGCCGAAAAGGCCGGCAGCCTCGGTCTGCACGGCGTTCCTGTCTTCGTCTTTCAGGAGGGCCATGATGCCGCTGCGGAAAAGGCGTTCAAGGAAATTGCGCGGCTGTCGAAAGGGGCCTGGTTCCGGTTCGATCGGCGGGCTGCCGCGACGTTGGCCGGCCTGCTTTCGTCCGTCGCCGTGTTTGCGACCGGCGGGCTGAAGGCACTGGAGGCCCGGGGCAGGCCGGAGGACCGGCTGATGATCGAGCATATGCGGGGCGGCGGAAACTGATGGGCGCGATTATCGCTTTCGTAGCATTGCTTCTGGTGTTTCTCGGCATGCTCACCATCTTCCTGCGCGCCGATCCGGCGAAGCTTGCAGGCGGCATGAGGACGCTTGGACCTGTGCTGCTCGGGCTGGTCGGCGTCGCCGTGCTGCTGGTCGGGCGCGAGGGCATCGGCGGCTTGATCCTGTCGGCTGCGCTCGCCTGGTACGGCTCCATGCGCATGAATCGGCCGGCAGCCAAACTGGCAACAGGCAAGCGTTCGACAGTTCGTACGGCGGCGCTTGAGATGGAACTCGATCACGATACCGGCGGCCTCGAAGGCCTTGTGCTGGCCGGGCGCCATGAAGGCAAGATGCTTGGCTCGATGGGGCTTGCCGAATTGCAGCAACTCTATCGCGAACTCTCCGGCGATCCGGAGAGCCGCCAATTGCTAGAGACGTATCTTGACGGCAGATTTCCCATCTGGCGCAAAGACGCTGATGCGAATGGTGGCGAAGGGCTGGGTGTTGCGCCAGGTTCTGGCGCCATGACTAAGGAGGAGGCCTACAAGATCCTTGGTCTTGAAGCGGGGGCTGCCGCGGCGGATGTCCGCAAGGCGCACCGCCGCCTGATGCAGCGCCTGCACCCCGATATCGGTGGCACGTCTTTCCTGGCGGCGCGGATCAATGAAGCCAAGGACGTCTTGCTCTCCAATCACAACTAGTCTCCTTCGACGCAGAACCTTCGGGAAAGATATCGTTTCGCGCCCTTACTGCTGGACGGCGTAGCACTCGATCTTCTTCTTTTTCAAAGCGTTACAGGCCTTCCAGGCGGCGGTCTTCGAACCGAAACCACCGAACCGGGCGCGGTAGTAGGTGACACCGTCCTTGTCGAAGGCGACGGTGAAACCGGAGGCATCGGTCAGAACGGAGGGCGCCTGCTTCGTCGCCTTGTCGAGGAAAGCCTTCGCTTCGGCCTGTTTTGGGGAAGAGGCGACCTGTATTGCCCAGCCGGATGGCACTGACGCGGTGCTGACCGGATCGACCTCTGCCGCCGGTTCGGCATAGGCTGCGGCGACCCGGGCTGTCGCCACGTCGTCCACCGTCGACACAGCCGTCGTCTTGACCCTCTTGGCCTGGACGACCGGAGCGGTCTCTTCAACGACGGGCGCATTTTCCTCGACAAGAGAGGCAACGGCATCGTCGTCCGGCTTACCGTCCGGTGTCGGCGCGTCATGCTTCGGTAGAAGCACCTTGGCCAAGGCTGAAATCGGATTGCCGCCGCCGGCCTTGGCAATCAGCACGCCGCCGCCGCGCGACGACGCCTGCGGCATGTAGGCATTGATCAACCCGGCCATCTGGCTGTCGCGGCTGCCGCCGGACCTGCCGCCCATGACCACCGCTACGATGCGCCGATCGCCATCCGAGACCGAGGAGACCAGATTGTAACCGGAGGCGCGGGTGTAACCGGTCTTGATGCCGTCGACGCCCTTGATGCGTCCGAGCAGACGATTGTGGCCGTTGATGCGCTGCCGCCCGTAAAGAAAGGAGCGCTGCGAGAAATAGCCGTAGTATTGCGGGAAATGCTCTCTCAGGGCGATGCCGAGCATCGCCATGTCGCGCGCGGTCGTGAACTGGCCGGGATCAGGCAAGCCGTTGGCGTTGCGGAAAACGGTTCCCCTCATGCCCAGCGCCCGCGCCTTGGCGGTCATCATGCGGGCGAAATTGGCTTCGTTGCCGCCGAGCATCTCGCCAAGCGCTGTTGCGGAATCGTTTGCCGATTTGGTCACCATCGACAGGATCGCGGTCTCGACCGTGACCGAGCCGCCCCGCTTGACGCCGAGCTTCGTCGGCGGTTCGGCAGCGGCATTGGCCGAGAACACGACCGGGGAATTCTTGCTGATCCTGCCCTTCGCCAACGCCTCGAACGTCAGATAGAGCGTCATCATCTTGGTAAGCGACGCCGGATAGCGCCGGCCATCGGCGTCCGACGAATAAAGCACCTTGCCGGTCTTGGCATCGATGACGATGGCCGCCGACTTGGCCGCCATGGATGAGGCCGCGTCCGCGACGACGAAGCTCATCGCCATAGCGAGGATCATGATCGTTTTGAGGGGGGACGCGGATTTGGAAACGAAGCCCGACAACGCCTTACGCACTGATAGTTCCTTTGAATTTCCGTTGCCTTGGAGGCGGCAAAGGGTCCTGCCTCACCTCCGGCCACGCTAACGCGGGCAGCGTTACCAATCCGTTTATGGTAACCGCCGCGTTCACCATTTTCTGTGTGATTGAGCTTCTCTTTATTCGAATCTTAGCGATTGCCGGCAGCTCACGATGCGCATTGCCGCGGGAATCTTGACTTTTGTGCACTGCACAATATATTTACACGCATTGCACAACGCGGCCCGGACAAGCCGCGTCTATCGTCCAAGGCAACCGTTCAAGGAATGCGTGAAATGACCCAGACCTATGAAGATTTCAGCAAATACGGCAAGGAATTTGCGGACACCGGATTGAAGAGCTTCGCCTCGCTGTCCAAGGGTGCGCAGGCTATCGCCGCCGAGGCGGGCGAGTACACCAAGAAAAGCTTCGAAGCCGGTAGCGCCGCTGTCGAGAAGCTCTTTTCCGCCAAGTCGCTGGACAAGGCGATCGAGATCCAGTCCGACTATGCCAAGCAGTCCTATGAGAGCTTCGTCACGGAAGCCACCAAGCTTGGCGATCTCTATGCCGAACTCGCCAAGGAAGCCTACAAGCCGTTCGAATCGATCGTCGCCAAGGCGAAGTAAATTCGACGAACATTCCGAGCCGGCCCCCTGGGCTCGCAAAGACAGACCCGGTCGCGAACGCGCGGCCGGGTTTTTTCATGCCAGCTCGAAATCGGGGGCCTGCGGTCTTCACGATTTGAAAAATCGGTCAAGTTTGGCCACCTAGCCATATTGTCAGCTAAACAGAAGGGCTTAAAATCGTCCATCGAACACCTACATGTCGAGCATGCATGAGGATTCGAAAGAGGCAGGACTACGTGACTACAGGTTTGACTGCCACGAGCTACGTGGTGCGAATGCAGAACGGCAGCAACGGCAATGAGGCCGGTCGCGGCACGGCCGTCATCACGCGCACAAAAACCAAGACCAAGAAGCCCAGTCTGTATCGGGTTCTCATTCTTAACGACGACTACACACCCATGGAATTCGTGGTCCACGTGCTGGAGCGCTTTTTCCAGAAGGACCGCGAAGCCGCCACACGCATAATGCTTCATGTTCACAATCATGGGGTGGGCGAGTGCGGGGTCTATACATTCGAGGTGGCCGAGACCAAAGTGGCTCAGGTCATGGATTTCGCCCGACAGAATCAGCATCCGCTGCAATGCGTGATGGAGAAGAAGTGAGGTAACATGCCGGCTTTCTCCCAAGGCCTGGAAAAGGCGCTTCACCAAGCGCTGACGCTCGCCAATGAGCGGCACCATGAATATGCAACCCTTGAACATTTGCTGCTCGCCCTGATCGACGACACCGAGGCGGCGGCCGTCATGCGTGCCTGCAACGTCGATCTCGACGAGTTGAAGCATACGGTCCTCACCTATATCGACACCGAGCTCGACAACCTCGTCACCGGCTACGATGAAGATTCCAAGCCGACTGCCGGTTTCCAGCGCGTCATCCAGCGCGCGGTGATCCATGTGCAGTCGTCAGGCCGCGAGGAGGTGTCCGGCGCCAACGTGCTCGTCGCCATCTTCGCTGAGCGCGAGAGCCACGCCGCTTACTTCCTGCAGGAACAGCAGATGACCCGCTACGACGCGGTCAACTACATCTCGCATGGCATCGCCAAGCGTCCCGGCGCTTCCGAGACGCGGACGCCGCGCGGCGCCGACGACGAGCAAGGCAGCCAGAGCGGGGCCGAGCCGCAAGAGGAAGGCGGCAAGAAGAAGCAGCAGCAGGACGCGCTGACTGCCTATTGCGTCAACCTGAACAACAAGGCCAAGGCCGGCAAAATCGATCCATTGATCGGTCGCGAGAGCGAGATCAACCGGACCATCCAGGTGCTGTGCCGCCGCTCCAAGAACAACCCGCTCTATGTCGGTGATCCCGGCGTCGGCAAGACGGCAATCGCCGAAGGCCTCGCCAAGCGCATCGTCGAGGGCGACGTTCCCGAAGTGCTGCACAATGCCACCATCTTCGCGCTCGACATGGGCACGCTGCTGGCCGGCACCCGCTATCGCGGCGATTTCGAGGAGCGGCTGAAGCAGGTCGTCAAGGAGCTCGAGGATTATCCCGGCGCCGTGCTGTTCATCGACGAAATCCACACCGTGATCGGGGCAGGGGCCACCTCCGGCGGCGCCATGGATGCGTCGAACCTGTTGAAGCCGGCGCTGTCTTCGGGCGCGATCCGCTGCATCGGCTCGACCACCTACAAGGAGTTCCGGCAGTTCTTCGAGAAGGACCGCGCGCTGGTGCGGCGCTTCCAGAAGATCGACGTCAACGAGCCGACCGTCGAGGACGCCATCGAGATCATGAAGGGCCTCAAGCCCTATTTCGAGGAGTTCCACAAGGTCCGCTACACGAGCGAGGCGATCAAGGCTTCGGTCGAACTCTCGGCGCGTTACATCAACGACCGCAAGCTGCCGGACAAGGCGATCGACGTGATCGACGAGACCGGCGCCTCGCAGATGCTGGTGCCGGAAGCCAAGCGCAAGAAGACCATCGGCATCAAGGAGATCGAAGCGACGATCGCCACGATGGCGCGCATCCCGCCGAAGACAGTTTCCGCCGACGACGAGAAGGTGCTGCAAGGCCTCGACATCGAGTTGAAGCGCGTCGTCTACGGCCAGGACACCGCGATCACCGCGCTGACCTCGGCCATCAAGCTGGCGCGGGCCGGCCTGCGCGAACCGGAAAAGCCGATCGGCTCGTACCTGTTCTCGGGTCCGACCGGTGTCGGCAAGACGGAAGTGGCCAAGCAGCTCGCCGCCTCGCTCGGCGTGGAGCTGATCCGCTTCGACATGTCGGAATATATGGAACGCCACACCGTTTCACGGCTGATCGGCGCGCCTCCCGGCTATGTCGGCTTCGACCAGGGCGGCCTTCTGACCGACGGCGTCGACCAGCATCCGCATTGCGTGCTGTTGCTGGACGAAGTGGAGAAGGCGCATCCGGATCTGTTCAACATCCTGTTGCAGGTCATGGATCACGGCAAGCTGACCGACCACAACGGCAAGCAGATCGACTTCCGCAATGTCATCCTGATCATGACCACCAATGCGGGCGCGTCCGACGCGCAGCGCGCGGCCATTGGTTTCGGTTCGACCAAGCGCGAAGGCGACGATGTCGAGGCGATCAACCGGCTGTTCACGCCGGAGTTCCGCAACCGTCTCGATGCGATCATTCCGTTCGGCTCGCTGCCGGTGCCGGTCATCCATCAGGTGGTGCAGAAGTTCGTCATGCAGCTGGAAGCACAGCTTTCCGAGCGCGGCGTGACCTTCGACCTGTCGCAGGAGGCGATCGCATGGCTGGCCGACAAGGGCTATGACGAGCGCATGGGCGCCCGGCCGCTTGGCCGTGTCATCCAGGAGCACATCAAGAAGCCGCTGGCCGACGAGGTGCTGTTCGGCAAGCTCAAGAAGGGCGGCACAGTACGTGTCACCGTCGAGAAGAAGGAAACCGGCGAGACCGGCCTGAAGCTCGAATCGCTCGCCGACGAGGCGCCGGTGAAGCCGAAGAAGGAAGAGCCGGACGACGCGCCGAAGGCCAAGAAGGCGGTGGCGAAGAAGCCCGCCGCGAAAAAGGCGGTGGCGCAGAAGCCGGAGCCCAAGGGTAAGGACGGCGGCAAGCGCAGCCTTGTGCCGCAACTGCCGCGTAAGAACTGACGAACCAGCCAGTAAAAAAGCCCCGGAAACGGGGCTTTTTTTGTGACACCTTCCGGTTAAGCACTCGGCGCCTGCCGGAGCGGTTTGCGCCGGTTCAGCTTGCCAGCGCCATCCGTATCTTGCCGGCGTTTTCGGCCAGGACTTCAGGCTTTTCCATCTGTCCGCTGTGCGGTTTCAGGGGAATGCCCTCGAAGCGCGGAATGACATGGACGTGAAGGTGAAAGATAGTCTGCCCCGAAGCTGGTTCGTTGAACTGCATAACCGTGACGCCATCGGCATCGAAGGCCTTCTTTACGGCCCGCGCAACTTTCTGGACGTGAGCGAAGAGCGGGCCAAGCACCGCCGGATCCGCGTCAAGCAGGTTGCGCGACGGCGCTTTCGGCACCACCAGCGTGTGACCCTGTCCTTGCGGCATCACATCCATGAAGACGATGACCGCGTCATCCTCGTAGACGCGGTGCGAAGGGATTTCTCCGCGCAGGATTTTGGCGAAGATGTTGCTGCTGTCGTAGGTTGCTTCGGCCATGGCGCGCGCTCCGGTTCTTGGCTCGCTGTCTCGTGTAGCGAAGCTGTTCCGGGCGGGCAAGACGATCGGTCGACATCGGCCGTGCCGGCCCGCTCGGCTGAGCGATTGGGGCTCGCTACTCTACTCCGCCATGTCCTTGCGGAACGGGGTGTGCTCTTCCAGATATTCGCTCATCCGCTCGACTTCGCGCCGCTCGCGTTGGAGGTAGTCGGCCACTGCATTGCGCAGACCTGGATGGGCGATGTAGTGCGCCGAATGCATCGTCACGGGCCGGTAGCCGCGCGCCAGCTTGTGCTCGCCCTGCGCACCGGCTTCCACCACCTTCAGGCTGCGCGAGATGGCGAAATCGATCGCCTGATGGTAGCAGACCTCGAAATGCAGGAACGGGTGGTCCTCGATGCAGCCCCAATTGCGGCCGTAGAGCGCGTCTGAACCGATGAAGTTGATGGCACCTGCAATGTAGCGCCCGTTGCGTTTGGCCATGACCAGCAGGATGTCGTCGGCCATGCGTTCGCCGATCAGCGAGAAGAAATCCCGGTTGAGGTAGGGCCGGCCCCATTTCCTGCTGCCGGTATCCATGTAGAACGCGAAAAAGTCGTCCCAGGCCTTTTCGGTCAGATCCTTGCCGGTCAGCCAGTCGATCGAGATGCCGTCGGCGAGGGCCTCGCGCCGCTCTTTCTTCATTGCCTTGCGCTTGCGCGAGGCTAACGTTGCGAGAAAATCGTCGTAGCTCGAAAAGCCTTCGTTGAAGAAGTGAAACTGCTGGTCGGTGCGATGAAGGAAGCCGGCCGCCGCCAATATCTGGACGTCGTCCTCCGGCGCGAAAGTAACATGCGCGGAAGACACGCCGAGCTTATCCGTCACCGCCTTCAGGCCGGTCGCAAGACCGGCCTTGACGGTGGGGCTGTCCTCGCCCCTGCCGACCAGCAGGCGAGGGCCGGTGACGGGTGTGAACGGCACCGCGCATTGCAGCTTCGGATAGTAGCGCCCGCCGGCGCGTTCGAACGCGTCCGACCAGCCATGGTCGAAGACATATTCGCCCTGGCTGTGCGACTTCAGATAGCAGGGGACCGCCCCGAGCAGCTTGCCTCGCGCGGTTTCCAGCCTGAGGTGATGGCCTTGCCAGCCGGTGCGCCGAACAGCGCAGCCGGAATCTTCCAGCGCGCTCAAAAAAGCGAATGAAACAAGTGGGTTGTAGCCGTATTCTGCATCGCCGCGTGTAGTGCCGCCGAGGCTGTCCCATTCAGCGCTGGTAAAGGCGCCGATGCCTGCGGCGATGCGGATCGACAGCTCCGCATTCGCCGTTTGTCTTTCGCAGTCGTCCCCTTGATCCATGAGGCTTACTTAAGCTCGCTGCGGACCCATACAAGCCCGCTCAGGCGAGCCGTACCAGATCGGGCTCGAATCCTTCGAACGTCATCTGGTCGGCATATTTGAAGGTCAGGTCGACGGCAGGCTGGTCGTGCACGGTCCAGGTGATCACCGGCATGCCGAGTCTCTCTCGCACGAAGGAGACGAACCGGTTCGGCAGGTCGCCGGCAGCGTAGGAGGTGAAGGCGATGTCATGCGCCAGCATGGCGAAATGCGCCTCGATCAGGTGGTTGTCGTTGCCGTAGGCGGTCAACCCGCCGGGTATGCCGGGTGCATATTTCGGGAAGTCGCGGATCAGCCAATGGTCGAACGACATGATCGCGGTCTTGCCCTTGTAATGCTTGAGCATCTTGCCGACGCTTTCGACCAGGCCTTCGTCGTGCCCGGCAGCACCTTTCAGCTCGACAACCATCGGCACACGGCCGTCGACCAGATCAAGCGCCTGCTGCAGCGTCGGCAAATGGTCGGCGGTGCCGCCGACCTTCAGCGCCGTGATCTCGGCAGCCGTACGCTGCCAGACGAAGCCGTCCTCGCCGGTCAGCCGCCGCAGATCGCCATCGTGGATGATGACGGGGACGCCGTCGGATGATAGGTGCACGTCGCATTCGATCGCGTAGCCGCGCTCGGCCGCCGCAGCGAAGGCGGAAAGGGTGTTCTCCCAGCGCGTCTTGTTCATGTCGTGGAGGCCGCGATGGGCGACGGGCCGGGCGGTCAGCCAGGAAAGATCGGTCATGGTTGCAGTCCCGGTCATTCGACTTCGAAGATCGCTTCGATTTCCACTGCGGCATTAAGCGGCAGGGAGGCGGTGCCGACGGCGGAGCGAGCGTGCTTGCCGCGATCGCCGAGCACGGCGGCGAGAAAATCCGAGGCGCCGTTGGCAACCAGATGCTGTTCGACAAAATCCGGTGCCGAGGCGACGAAGACGGTGATCTTCACCAAGCGACGGATTTTCTCGAGATCGCCAAGTGCCGCCTGAGCCTGGGCCAATATGTTGATCGCACAGTATTTTGCGGCTTCCTTGCCGGTCGCGGTGTCGACATCGCGGCCAAGCAGTCCGCTCGCCTGGAGCTTGCCCTCCTTGAGCGGCAACTGCCCGGCGGTGAACAGCAGATTGCCGGTCCGGCAATAGGGCACGTAATTGGCGGCGGGCGCGGCGGCGGCCGGCAGCGTCACGCCGAGATCGCTTAGCCGCTTTTCGATTGTTTCGCTCATGCAATTTCCCTATTGCTTGAAGGTGCCGCGCAGGCCGGGCCGAAATTGCTATTTTTGCCTCGCTTCCGCCACGACTTTTTTTAAGCTGGACCATCTTTCCATGCGGCTTGCCATTAGCCGCGATGATCGGAGCACCCCATGCGCGCAACGCGCCTCGCATTCAACGCCGTTCTCTTGACAGCGGCTTCCTGGGCGGCTCCCGCTTTTGCGGTGCCTGCGCTGCAGGCGCATCGTGCTGTTTACGACATTTCACTCGACAAGGCTTCAGACCGTTCCGGCATTACCGGCATCACCGGCCGCATGGTCTACGAGTTCAACGGCTCGCCTTGCGAGGGCTATACGGTAAAGTTTCGTTTGGTGACCCAGATCGTAACCAGCGACAACACCAGGCTGACCGACCAGCAGATGACCACCTTCGAGGATGCCGAGGGCAAGACCTTCTCCTTCGTGAACAAATCCTTTGTCGACCAGAACCTCGACAAGGAGGTCAAGGGTACCGCAACGAAGGAAGCCAACGGTCTCAAGGTCGATATCGACAAGCCCGAGAAGAACAGCCTGGAACTCGCGCCGACCCAGTTCCCGACCCAGCAAATGGTCGAAATGATCGGCAAGGCGGAAAAGGGCGAGCGTTTCTACGAAACCAACCTGTTCGACGGCTCTGAGGATGCCAACAAGGTGGTGACCACCACCGTCGTCGTCGGCAAGCAAGCCGATGCCGACAATGCCGATCCGGAAGCGCCGGCGCTGGCCAAGCTCGCCACCGACAAATACTGGCCGGTCGACATCGCCTATTTCGATGATGCCGACAAAGGCGGCGAGGAGGTGCCGGAATACCGGATCAGCTTCAAGCTGCACAAGAACGGCATCACGCGCGATCTCGTCATGGACTATGGCGAGTTCTCGATGACCGGCAAATTGGTCAATCTGTCACTGTTCGATCAGCCAAAGACCTGCCCGTCTAAATAAGCTCGAGTGAACGGCAAGCCGCCGGCCGCTATCCGGGATAGTAGCGCTTAATCTTGCGCGGCAAGTCGCATCGACTTGAGCATGCCGCAATTGCCTATCAACGTCTTATGACGGTATGCGCCGCGGGGGAGCAGGTTGAGCAGGATCGACGTTTTTGTGGCGCCGCGGCCCAATGCGACGCTGATCAACGCCATGACATTCGTCAACCGGATTGTCATGCTGCACGGCATTCCAGGCTTTCGCGACCTGTTGCCATTCAACCGTCTGGCCGGTTTGCGCGGCGTCGCCAACGTCCGCCACATCGATTTTCCAGAGGATGACCGGCAAAGGCTGAAGGCTTGTTGCGGCGCGGGCAAGGCGACGTTCATCACGCCCAACCATCCCGAATTCTTTACCGACTGGATGATCGACAAGGAGGTCGTCTCGCGGGTGAGCCCGCTGGCGGCATCCTGGGCCACGCACGGCGTCGTCAACGGGCTTGGCCGGCTGATGCAGAAATTCTGGTTGGCCAACAATCTGATCGCGCAAATCCCGGGCAACAGCGCGGCCGCCAAGGAACATTCGGTGGCCTGGGCGCTGAAGGGGCACGGCGTGCTCCTGCATCCCGAAGGCGGTGTCGGCTGGCATGCCAACATCATTGCCCCGCTGCTGCCGGGCGCGGTCGAAATGGGGTTCGAGGCGCTGAAGCGCGGCCGCCTGACGGATCCGGATTTCAAGGTTTGGATCGCGCCCGTGATCTGGAAGCTTGCTTTCACGGGGAATGTCGAGGCAGCGCTGGCAAGGGAATGCGCCTATGTCGAGCACAGCTTGAAGATCGAACGCTGTGCCGCCGATTCGCTGCCGGAGCGCATCCATCATATCTATGCGACGTTGCTGTCGCGCGATGAGGCTGCATATGGCCTGCGGTCCGATGAGCGGGCTTCGTATGACGCACGTCAAAAGGACCTGCTGACCCAACTCGGCCGTCGCCTTGCCGAACTTGTCTCGGTCGACGCCGGCACGCTCGACAATGCCGACCTTTTGCGCCGTTCGCGGCGCTGGCTGCGGGAAGACACGGATGGCAGTGGAAGCCAGAAGCAGGTCCGAATGCTGGCGGATACAATCCAGCGCGTGCAGCGTGTCGGGCCGTGGGCTTCAGCCAACCCGCGCACCACGCAGGAGGAGATCGCCGAACATTTGAAGCGGATCCGCAACGATTATTGCAAGGGTACGCTGCGCGATACGATCAACCGTTTCGTGCCGCAGCCGGCAGGCCCACGCCGCGCCTATGTCCGGGTACCGGAGCCGCTAGGTTTGCACGCCTATCAAGGCTCCGTCGAGGAGGCACTCGCCGAACTGCACGACCGGATGCAGGAGACCGTCACCAGGACGATGACGCAACTCGAGGCCGGCGGCGGCTTCATTTTCTATGCCAATCCCTTCTATCATCGTTAGCGATGTGTTGGTCGGCGCAAGATGAAGGAGTGCGGCAAGCCTCATGGCGGTCTATGTCGATGCGGCGATCTGGAAATGGGTCGGCCACCGCTGGTGTCATCTGCTGGCAGACGACACCGACGAGCTGCATCGCTTTGCCGGGCAGCTCGGCATCAAGCGCGCGTCCTACCAAGGACCGCCGAAGACATCGGCACCGCATTATGACATAACCGGGTTCGAGCGCGACCGCGCAGTGCGGCTAGGCGCCATCGAATGCACCCGCGAGGAGATCATCGCTGTTTTCCGGCGTGTGCGGGTGCCGAAGGGGAAGATGCGGCGATGACACCGGTGCGCTGATCGCCGCACGCTGAAACACAAGACGCCACAACGCTTGCGTTTGTCGCGCTTCCCCTCTATATGCGCGCTCATTCCACACACGGACTTTGGTGTCTGCCCGGGAGAAATCCGGCTGAAACCTCCGGTGGCGTTCGAGGACAAAGTCCAAAAATGCCTGTGTCCGTGGAGGCTAACCGGAAAGGAAATAAGAATGGCTCTGCCTGATTTCAGCATGCGCCAGCTATTGGAAGCTGGTATTCACTTCGGCCACCAGACCCACCGCTGGAACCCGAAAATGGCGCCCTATATCTACGGCGCCCGCAACAACATACACATCATCGACCTCTCGCAGACGGTGCCTTTGCTGCACCAGGCGCTGAAGCAGGTTTCCGACACTGTTGCCAAGGGCGGCCGCGTGCTGTTCGTCGGCACCAAGCGCCAGGCCTCCGACATCGTCGCCGATGCCGCGCAGCGCTCGGCCCAGTACTATGTCAACTCGCGCTGGCTCGGCGGCATGCTGACCAACTGGAAGACGATCTCGAATTCCATCCAGCGCCTGCGCAAGCTCGACGAAATGCTGGCCGGCGAGGCTCAGGGCCTGACCAAGAAGGAGCGCCTCAACCTCGACCGCGAGCGTGAGAAGCTCGACAAGGCGCTGGGCGGCATCAAGGATATGGGTTCGACGCCCGATTTGATGTTCGTGATCGACACCAACAAGGAAGCGATCGCCATTCTCGAGGCCAAGCGTCTCGGCATCCCGGTCGTTGCCATCATCGATTCCAACTGCGACCCGGACAAGATCGACTTCCCGATCCCCGGCAATGACGACGCGGCCCGCGCCATCCAGCTGTATTGCGATTTGATCGCCAAGGCAGCTATCGACGGCATCGCCCGTCAGCAGGGCGCGCTCGGTGTCGATATCGGCGCATCGGTCGAGGCTCCGGTCGAGCCGGCGCTCGATCAGACCCCGGCCGCCGAGAGCCCGGTAGCCCAGACCCCGGAAGCATAGTAGCGAAGGCCGGCTGCGGCCTTCATCTTTCCAATATGTTGGCGCGGTAAGCGCTACCAGCACCAGGCGCATCATCGAAAATCGATGGTGCGTCAGTGCATTTAGACAAAGAGGCGACAATGAGCATTTCGGCTGCACAGGTCAAAGAACTCCGCGACTTGACCGGCGCGGGCATGATGGACTGCAAGGCGGCGTTAAACGAGACCAACGGCAATATGGAAGAAGCCATCGACTGGCTGCGCAAGAAGGGCATTTCCAAGGCCGACAAGAAGGCTGGCCGTACCGCTGCCGAAGGCCTGATCGGCGTAGATTCCGGCGTCCGCGAGGCAGCGATCGTCGAGGTCAATTCCGAGACGGACTTCGTTGCCCGCAATGCTGCGTTCCAGGAGATCGTCGCCAATGTCGCGAAGGTCGCGCTTGCCTATGGCGGCAAGACCGAGGCCGTTGCCGCCGCTCCCTATCCGGGCTCGGGCAAATCGGTCGCCGAGACCATCAAGGACGCTGTCGGCACCATCGGTGAGAATCTGGGCTTCCGCCGCTCGGCCAAGCTCACGGTCGAGCACGGCGCTGTCGCAACCTACGTTCACAATGCGGTCGCCGACGGCCTTGGCAAGCTCGGCGTGCTGGTGGCCATCGAGACGACGGGCAACGCGCATGCCGCCAACGCCTTCGCCCGTCAGGTTGCCATGCATGTCGCTGCCACCAATCCGATGGCCCTGACCACCGAAGAGCTCGATCCGGCCGCAGTGGAACGCGAGAAGGCGATCTTCGCCGACCAGGCGCGCCAGTCCGGCAAGCCGGAAGCGATCATCGAGAAGATGGTCGAAGGCCGTTTGCGCAAGTTCTATGAAGAGGTCGTGCTGCTCAAGCAGGCTTTCGTGCTCAATCCCGACATTACCGTCGAGAAGGCGCTGAAGGATGCCGAGAGCGAAATAGGCGCGCCAGCCAAAATCGCTGCCTATCTGCGCTTCGCGCTCGGTGAGGGTATCGAGAAGGAAGAGACCGATTTCGCGGCGGAAGTCGCGGCAGCGGTCAAGAAGTAACTATTCGTTTGAAAGGCTTTTTTCGGCCGGGTATCCGCGAGGATGCCCGGCCGATTTCTTGCGCGGTGTCGATGAAGGCGCGGAGCTTCGGGGCCATCGCGGCGCGGCGCGGGAAATAGAGGAACAGTCCCGGTTCCTCGATCGATGCCTCGCCAAGGACTTCGACCAGCCGGCCTGCCTCGATGTCAGGCTTGACAAGCGGCTCGAACAGATAGGCGAGGCCGATGCCGGCAAGCGCCATTTCCCTTGCCGACAGCGGATCGCTGACGACCACGCTGCCGCGTGTCTCGACGCTGATATCCTTGCCCTGATCGGATAGATCCCAGCGATAGAGCGCACGTGATCGCAACAGCCGATAGCCGATGCAGTTGTGCGCGGCGAGATCGGCCAACGCCCATGGCCGCCCGCGCCGGCCGACATAGGCCGGCGAGGCAACGATGATGCTGCGGAAAGGCCCTGTCAGTCGCACCGTCACCATATCCTCGGCGATCATCTCGCCCAGCCGGATGCCGGCGTCGAAACCCTCGCCGACGATATCGCTCAGACGTTCGTCGGTGACGATCTCCACCGTCACGTCAGGGTAACGTTCCGCCATCGCCGTCAGGATGGGCATGAGCGCCAGAGGCAGCGCCAAACGCGGCGCGTTGATCCTGAGCAGTCCGCTTGCCCGGCCTTTGACAGACCGGATACGTTCGATCCGGTCGGCAATGTCTTCCAGCGCCGGCTCCGCCGCAGCGACAAGCGCGGTGCCAGCCTCGGTCAGCGAGACGCTGCGCGTGGTGCGGGCAAACAACGGCTGGCCGATTCGCTCCTCTACCAGCCGAACCGCATGGCTGACCGCTGACGGGCTCATGCCGAGCTCGGCGGCTGCCGGCGCGAAGCCGCCACGCCGCGCGACGGCAACGATTATAGGTAGGTGGCTAAGCAGATCGCGGTCCATTCATGCATGATATCGCATAGTCCATTCGGATAATGCAATCTTATCGGTGGGGAAAGGAGGTCGCATCTTTGGCTGCATCACACGGCAATCGCCGAGCAGCCAAGGAGACGTCTAATGACCGACCTCGATTCCGAACGAACCCGTAATCTCGAGACCGTGCGTAAATTCTTTGATCTGATGCACCGCAAGGACATTGAGGCATGGGGCGACCTTTGGGCTGAAGATGGCCGGATACTTGTCTTCTACCCGCCGGCAGGATTTGGAAACAGCATCGATGGTAAGGCCGCGATCCTGGCGGCCTTCCGAGGCCTCTTCGGTAATTTCGAATCCTTCGATTCGCAGCTGACAGCCATCTATCCGGCAGCGGATTCGGACGCGATCGTCGTCGAGTACAAGAACCGCGCGGTGCTGATCGGCGGCACTGAATACACCAACAGCAATATCGCGATTTTCCACTTCAAGAGCGGTCTGATCAGCGCCTACCACGATTATTTCGATCCGCGCCGCTTCCAGGTGGTGGTCGATGCGCTGGCCAAGGCCTGACTGCGTATCCCAGGCAAGACCTCAATCCCGCTTTTCAAACTTCAGGAGAAATCCATGACCATGTCCTACTACACGCTCGGCAACAGCGGGCTGCGTGTCACCCGCCTGGCGCTCGGCACCATGACGTTCGGCACGGAATGGGGCTGGGGCGCGGAGAAGGAAACCGCGCGCGCCTTGGTTGATGCCTATGTCGAAGCCGGTGGCAATTTCTTCGATACCGCCGATCTCTATACCGGTGGCACGGCCGAAACCTGGCTCGGCGAATTCATCGCCGAGCGTGGGCTGCGCGACAAGGCGGTGATCAGTACCAAATTCACCTACAACGCCGAACCGGGCAACCCGAACGCCGGGGGCAACGGCCGCAAGAACATCCTGCGAGCAGTAGACGGTTCGCTGAAGCGGCTCGGCACCGACTACATCGACCTCTACATCCTCCATACCTGGGACAGGCTGACGCCGCCGGAGGAGGTGATGCGGACGCTGGACGATCTGGTGCGCGCCGGAAAGATCCGGCATGTCGGTCTATCCGACGTGCCGGCCTGGTACGCAAGCCGGGCGCAGGCCGTCGCCGAGCATCGCGGCTATGAACCGGTTTCGGCGCTTCAGCTCGAATATTCGCTGGCCGAGCGCAACATCGAGCACGAGTTCGTGCCGTTCGGCACGCGCTATGGCGCCGGAATCATGGTCTGGAGTCCATTGGCCAGCGGCCTGCTCAGCGGAAAATACCGTTTCGATACAATCGTCGAGGATGGTGGCCGGCTGGAGACAATGCGTGGTTCGACCAACCCCGGTTTCCAGAAATTCACCGATCGCAACTGGCAAATCGTCGCCGAACTGGAGAGGGTTGCCGGCCAGCTCGGCCGCAGCATGGCCCAGGTCGCCCTGAACTGGACGGCAAACAGGCCAGGCATTGCGTCCGTCATCGTCGGCGCCACCAGGCTTGACCAGCTCAAGGACAATCTCGGCGCGCTTGATTTCGACATTCCCGAAGATCTTCGGGCACGGCTCGATGCGGTGAGCCGGCCGGTCACGCCCTTTCCGTATTCATTCTTCGGCCCTGAAATACAAGGCCGCCTGACCGGTGGGCAGGCGGTTGGCGGTAAGCCGGCAAGCTATCTGCCGGATCTGCTCATGCGAGGCACTTTTGCCGGCGTGAGCTGACGGCTATCCCGGTCCACGATCTCAACTTTCCGGCTCGGGAGCCGCGTGAAATAGGGGGGAGAGGAGTGGATGGGAACGCCCAGAGTTTCGGGGCGCACCGAAACGCGTCACACGCACGATGACGAGGACCAGATGACGGTGAAGCCCCTCTACCGACGTGTCTTGCTGAAAGCGTCGGGCGAAGCGTTGATGGGCGAGCAGCATTTCGGCATCGACGTATCGGTGGTCGACCGCATCGCCGCCGACATCGCCGAGGCCCGCGCATTGGGCATCGAAGTCGGTGTCGTCATAGGCGGCGGCAACATCTTCCGTGGCGTCGCGGTTGCGTCAAAAGGCGGAGACCGCGTCACCGGCGACCATATGGGCATGCTCGCCACGGTTATCAATTCGCTCGCGCTGCGCACCTCGCTCAACAAGATCGGCGTCGACGCCGTGGTGCTGTCGGCGATCGCCATGCCCGAGCTTTGCGAAAGTTTTTCGCAGCGTCAGGCGACCGCCTACATGAACCAGGGCAAGGTCGTCATCTTCGCCGGCGGCACCGGCAATCCGTTCTTCACCACCGATTCGGCTGCAGCCCTTCGCGCCGCCGAGATCGGCGCCGATGCTCTGTTCAAGGGCACCCAGGTCGATGGTGTCTATTCGGCTGATCCCAAGAAGGACCCGCATGCGACACGTTTCGAGCGGATCAGCCATGACGAAGTCATCAAACGCGGGCTTTCGATCATGGATACGGCGGCGATTGCACTTGCGCGCGAAAACAACATTCCGATAATCGTCTATTCGATCCACGAGAAGGGTGGCTTCGGCGATATCCTGAGGGGCGGCGGCCGTTGCACGGTTGTCGCAGACGATTGACCGGACCATGAACCCGAAAGGGACCGGTTGCGGATGAGGCTCGAACAGGGCCTAAGCAGTGAACCCGGGTTAACGGGTCGAGGAGACGATGATGAGTGGCGAGTACGACGATCTCAAACGGCGCATGGACGGGGCGATCGCCGCGTTCAAGCATGATCTGGCTTCGCTGCGCACCGGCCGCGCGTCGAGCAACCTGCTCGATGCCGTCCAGGTGCAGGCCTATGGCACCACCATGCCGATCAACCAGGTGGCAACAGTGTCGGTGCCGGAACCGCGCATGATTTCGGTTTCGGTCTGGGACAAGTCGATGGTCAGCGCAGTCGACCGCGCCATCCGTGAAGCCAATCTCGGCTTCAATCCTATCGTCGACGGTACCAATCTCAGGATTCCGCTGCCCGAGCTCAACGAACAGCGCCGCAAGGAACTGGTCAAGATCTCGCACGGTTATGCCGAGAATGCCCGCGTCGCCGCACGCCACGTTCGCCGGGACGGCATGGACTTTCTGAAAAAGGCGGAAAAGGACGGCGACATCAGTGAGGACGACCACCGCAAACGGGCCGACCAGGTTCAGAAACTGACCGACGAGACAATCAGCACCATCGACCACCTGCTTTCCGACAAGGAAGCGGAAATCATGCAGGTCTAGGGTCTGGCCACGCCTGGCCCGGAAGCGAGAATATGGCAACGCCCGCGCATGTCGCGATCATCATGGACGGAAACGGACGCTGGGCCAAGGCGCGCGGCTTACCGCGGCTGGCCGGTCACCGCGCCGGCGTCGAGGCGCTGCGCAAGACAGTGCGCGCCGCCCCCCGCCTCGGCATCTCCTTCCTGACCGTCTACGCTTTTTCGTCGGAAAACTGGTCACGGCCGAAATCCGAAGTCAGCGACCTCATGGGCCTGCTTAAACTTTTCATCCGACGTGACCTCGCCGAGCTGCACCAGAGTGGGGTGCGGATCAGGGTCATCGGTGACAGGGCAGGGCTGCAGCCCGACATAAGGGGGCTGCTCGAGGAAGCCGAAACGCTCACTCTCGGCAACGAGGCGCTGACACTGGTCATTGCCTTCAATTACGGCGGGCGCGACGAGATCGTGCGCACCGCGCGCAAGCTCGCAGCGGCGGTGGCGCGCGGTGAGATCGAGAGCGAGGCGATCACGGCCGATTCCTTTGCCAGCTCGCTCGATACAGAGGGCATTCCGGACCCGGAACTGGTCATCCGCACCAGCGGCGAGCTTCGGCTGTCCAACTTCCTGTTATGGCAGGCCGCCTATAGCGAACTCGTTTTCCTGCCTTGCTACTGGCCCGACTTCAGTCGCGAGCACCTGTCCGATGCACTGCGCGATTTCGCCGGCCGCGAGCGCCGCTTCGGCGGACTTGCCGCCCAAGATGTCGCCTCAGGCTGAGGAATGAGCAACCTCCAACTCCGGGTCATTTCGGCCGTCGTGCTTGCCATCGTCACGCTTGCCCTGACCTGGCTCGGCGGACTGTCCTTCCGGTTGCTTTGCGCCGCCATGGCGGCGGTGATCTTCTACGAGTGGACGCGGATGAGCCGCCCCGTTGCCCCGGCAGGTGCTGGTGCTACGGCAGGTCTCGGCTTTCTGCCCGAGGCGCTGATCGTGGTCTTTATTGGTGCCCTCGTCGCCGGCCTGCCTGCGTCTTTGCTGCTGCCGCTCGTCGCGGCTCTGGTTGCTGTCACTGCCGTCGCTTCTTCCATGCGCAGGGCAGGACCGTGGGAAGCATCCGGCCTTGCCTATGCGGCCGTGTCCGGCTTGTCGCTGGCCTTCTTGCGTGACGGCGACCATTCAGGGCTGCTGGCCATTCTGTTCCTATTCGCCGTGGTTTGGGCGACCGATATCTTTGCCTATTTCGTCGGCCGCTCCATCGGTGGTCCAAGGCTGGCGCCGTCGATCTCGCCGGGCAAGACGCGGAGCGGGGCGCTCGGTGGGGTGGTCGGCGGCGTAGTGGCCGGGCTGCTTCTGGCCGCCGTAGCCGGAACGGGCAACCTCGTCGTGCTTGGCGTGGTCGCACTGGTGCTTTCGATTGTCGCGCAGGCCGGCGACCTGTTCGAATCATGGGTCAAGCGATGCCACGGCCGTAAAGATTCCGGCACGCTGATACCCGGCCATGGCGGCATCATGGATCGGGTAGATGGGCTTGTTGCGGCGGCTTTCGCCCTATACGTCATCGCCTGGATTTCCGCTACCGCCGACCATCCGGCACAGGGGCTGTTTCCGGTTTGAACGGCATCGTCAGTGGGCCGGCGCGGGGCTGCGTCATGGATTCGCCTGGATTGATGTCACAGTCGCGGCGTGATCTGTGCCGTGGATGAATTTGAGGGCATGAATTGAACGAGATTTTTCACGCGGTTTTCAGCACAGAGGGCTTTGTCCTCGGCACGCTGGTGCCTTTCCTGTTCGTGCTGACCGTGGTCGTTTTTGTCCACGAAATGGGCCATTACCTCGTCGGGCGCTGGTGCGGTATCGGCGCAAAAGCCTTTTCGATCGGTTTCGGCCCAGAGATCATCGGCTTCAACGATAGCCGCGGCACGCGCTGGAAGCTTTGCGCCATACCGCTCGGCGGCTACGTCAAGTTCGTCGGCGACATGAACGCGACGTCGAGCCAGCCCAGCTCGGAGGAGATCGAGGCGCTGAGCGACGAAGAACGCAAGGTTGCCTTCCACACGCAGCCGATCTGGAAGCGGGCGGCGACCGTCGTGGCGGGGCCGCTGTTCAACTTCCTGCTGACGATCGCCGTCTTTGCCGTGCTGTTTTCCGTCCACGGCCGGCCCGTGCTGGAGCCGATGGTGGCTGAGGTCACCGTCGGCAGTCCGGCCGCCGCGGCCGGCATTATGCCCGGCGACCGATTCGTCAGCGTCGACGGCAGCAAGGTCGAGACCTTTGCCGACGTCCAGCGTCTGGTCTCTGGCCGCGCCGGCGACAGCATCACCTTCGTCATGCTACGCGGCGGCAAGGAAATCACCGTCACGGCGACGCCGCGCTTGATGGAACAACAAGACGCACTGGGCAACAAGGTCCAGGTGGCCGTGATCGGCGTCGTCAACAACAAGGAACTCGGCCAGCCACGGCTGATCACCTATAGTCCGGCCGGGGCGGTCGGGGCAGCGGTCCAGGAAACCGGACACGTCATCCAGCGTACCGGCCAGTTCCTGCAACGTTTCGTTGTCGGTCGCGAGGACAAGTGCCAGCTGGGCGGCCCCATCAAGATCGCCAAGATGTCGGGTCAGGCGGCAAAGCTCGGCTTTGAATGGCTCGTGCAGCTTGTTGCATTCCTGTCAGTCGGGATAGGGATTCTCAACCTTTTGCCGATTCCCCCCCTCGACGGAGGGCATCTTCTGTTCTACGGCGTGGAGGCTGTCATCCGGCGGCCGGTGTCCGAACGCATGATGGAAATGGCTTACCGAAGCGGCCTCATATTGGTGCTCGGGTTCATGGGCTTTGTTTTCTGGAACGATCTGTTTGGGTGCTGAAATCATGAAGGAATTTGGCTTCGGCACGAGCAATGTTGAGACGCCGTTTACCATGCGTGGGGATATGCGTGACGCGAAAGCCACGCCGCAGGGTTAAGTAAATACAAATTAACCAGAAGCCTTGCGTGTAGGGAAAATCCGGTTAATACGGTAGGGGAAATTACCGCACGTCCGGTTTTCTCGCCGTGGGGACTTCGAGAAAAGGTACAAAAGCCCGATGAAGGCAGCATCCAAGTTTCTGAGCGCCGCGTCCGCGGTGGCTATGTCCGCCGCTCTGGTTGTACCAGGCGCGCTCGCAGTGCAGTTCGTTGCCACATCGGCCGCCGAGGCGGCTGTCGTCTCCAGAGTCGAAGTCACCGGCAATCAGCGTGTCGACGCGGACACCATCCGCAATTACGTGACGATCAAGCCAGGGAAGGCGTTTTCCAGTTCGGATATCGACGATGCGGTCAAGGCGCTGTTTGGCACCGGGCTGTTTTCGGATGTGCAGATCAACCAGGTCGGATCGACGCTGGTCATCAAGGTGTCCGAATACCAGGTCGTCAACCAGGTGCTGTTCCAGGGCAACAAGAAGCTCAAGGACAACGCGCTTGAGGCCGCGGTGCAATTGAAGCCGCGCGGCACCTTCTCGCAACAGCAGCTCGATGCCGATGTCGAGGCGGTCAAGGCCGCATACCGGCGTATCGGCCGCGACGATGCCGCCGTGACCACCCAGATCATGGATCTCGGCGACAACCGGGTAAACGTGGTCTTCAACATCAACGAAGGCGGCCGCACCCAGATCGCAGCGATCAATTTCGTCGGCAACAGCGCCTATTCGAGCCGCCGGCTGTCGGACATCATCTCCACCAAGCGTTCGTCCTTCCTGTCGTTCGTGCTGCGCGACGACGTTTATGACGAGGACAAGCTGCGCGCCGACCAGGAGCTGCTGCGCCGCTTCTATTATAATCACGGCTATGCCGACTTCCAGGTCGTCTCGGCTGTCGGCGAACTCGACGACACCACCAACAAATACACCGTCACCATCACGGTACAGGAGGGCGAGCGTTATACGTTCGGGGATGTCAGCGTCGAAAGCACGATCCCCGAGGTCGACGCCAAGTCACTTGAATCGGTGGTCGAGACCCACAAGGGCGATGTCTACAACGCCAAGAACGTCGAGGACACGATCATCGCCTTGACCGAAAAGGTCGCTGGATCCGGCTATGCCTTCGCCCAGGTGACGCCGCGCGGCGACCGCAACTTCGAGAACCACACGATCTCGGTCGTCTATACGGTCGATCAGGGGACCAAGGCCTATATCGAGCGCATCGAGATTCGCGGCAACGATCGGACGCGCGACTACGTCATTCGCCGCGAGTTCGATGTCAGCGAAGGCGATGCTTTCAATCAGGTGCTCATCCAGCGCGCGAAGAGGCGGCTGGAAGCGCTCGATTATTTTGAAAAAGTCGAAATTTCCACCGTTCCGGGTTCTGAGCCGGACCAGGTTGTTCTGGTGGTGGATGTGGTCGAGAAATCGACCGGTGAGTTCACGGTCGGCGCCGGTTATTCGAGCGGCGGTGAAACGTCAGGTCCGTCCGTCGAAGGTTCCGTCAGTGAGCGCAACTTCCTCGGTCGCGGCCAATTCATCAAGGTGGCGGCGGGCGGTGGCAAGAACTCGCGCGACTACAGCTTCTCTTTCACCGAACCCTATTTCCTCGGCCGCCGGATCGCGGCCGGCTTCGACATCTACAAGCAGAGCCGAAACTACGACCATTACGACAGCGACACGACAGGCGCGACCGTCCGCTTCGGTCTGCCGATCACCGACAATATCTCAACGCAGCTGGCTTATAATATTGCGCAAGAGAAGTACGAGTTCGACGAGGGCTGCGTTCCCGTTATCAATGGTGGCACCTGCGACGTCTCCCAGGCGATCGTAAACGGCGTTGAAGAGAGCCCATGGCTCAAGTCCTCGGTCAGCCTCGGCCTGATCTACAATACCATCGACGACATGAAGAACCCGCATGACGGTATTTATGCCAATGTCGGCACCGAAGTGGCTGGCGTCGGCGGCGATGCCAAGTTCATCAAGGTCACGGCGCGCGGCAGCATTTATCAGACGCTGTCCGAACAATTGGACCTGGTGGGCCTCATTTCGGGCGGCGCCGGCCATGTCCAAGGCTATGGCAACGGCGATCTGCGCGTCTTCGACCATTTCCAGAGCAGCGACCGTATGATCCGCGGTTTCGAATACGGCGGCATCGGCCCGGTTGCTTCGGACAACAGCAATGACCATCTCGGCGGCACCACCTACTTCAATGCCTCGGCGGAAGCTCAGTTCCCGCTGCCGGTCATCCCCGAAAGCTTCGGTTTGCGTGGCGCTGTGTTCGCCGATGCGGCAACGCTCTACGGCAGCAAAATCGCAAGTGGCCTTGTCAATTCTTCGACAACCGGCATGGAATGGCGCGCTTCCGTCGGTGTCGGTTTGATGTGGGCATCGCCTTTCGGCCCGATCCGCATCGACTATGCGATCCCGGTCAAGAAGGAAAAGACCGACGACGTGCAGGAATTCAACTTCGGCATATCGACCCGCTTCTGATGTGCGGGCAATGATGCTTCCGGCTCGTTTGGATCCGGATGGCAGTGATCCGACACTACAGCGCAGCGCGTCCTATCGGACGCGCAAAGGACGTTGTAGCATTTTGATTTGCGCATGATCCTTTCCGAGGGTCGATTTCCGATTTTCGGGTCATGCGCTAGCTGGATATTGCTTCTGGAATGACCGATCCGGTGTTCTTCGCGCCCTCACGCCGGTATACGGCCGGCGAAGTCGCGAATCTGACCGGCTCGACGCTTGTTGATTCCGGTCTCTCCGACGTATCGATCGAGGCTCTGGCGCCCGCCAACGAAGGCGGCGAGAACGCCCTTGTCTTCGTCGATGGCAGGCGCAATTTCGCCCTGATGCAGTCACTGCGGGCGGCGGCGGTTCTCTGCCCTGCCGAATTTGCCGGCAAGGCGCCGGCGGGCATCGCGGTGCTGGTGCATCCGCGCCCGCAGCAGGCCTTCGCAATGGTCGGGCGTCTGCTTTTTCCGGCGGCTGCAACGCCTGGACCGATGACCGGCGAAACCGGTATCTCGCCGCACGCCCATATCGATGCGACCGCCCATGTCGAGGCCGGCGCGATCATCGAAGCGGGTGCGATCATCGGACCTCGCGCTGCCATCGGCAGCGGGACCGTCATTGCCCCGCATGCGGTCATCGGTCCGTCTTCGCAGATTGGCCGCGACGGCTATGTCGGTCCAAGTGCCAGCGTGCAATATGCGTTGATTGGCAATCGCGTCATCATCCATGGCGGTGCCAGGATCGGCCAGGATGGCTTCGGTTTCGTGGCCGGCGCCAAGGGTCCGGAGCGGGTTCCGCAGATCGGCCGCGTCATCATCCAGGACGACGTCGAGATCGGGTCGAATACGACCGTCGATCGCGGCGCCATGTCCGACACGATCATCGGCCAGGGCACCAAGATCGACAATCTGGTGCAGATCGCGCACAACGTTCGCATCGGCCGCAATTGCATAATAGCCGGGCTTTCGGGTATTTCCGGTTCCGTGACGGTAGGCGACAACGTCACCATGGGTGGCGGTGTCGGCCTTGCGGATCATTTGACCATCGGGTCCGGGGCCAAGCTTGCGGCAAGAAGCGGGTTTATGAGCAATGTGCCTGCCGGTGAGATTTGGGGAGGATATCCGGCGCAGCCGATGGCGGAAGCCATGCGCGAGATAGCGGCCTTGCGCAGACTTGCACGGACGCGCAAACAGGGTGAGGGGGGAAATGGCTGACATCGCAGCGGCGACGCTCGAAGCGGTTGACATAATGCGGCTGATGAAGCTCCTGCCGCACCGCTATCCGTTCTTGATGATCGACCGTATTGTCGACATAGATGGCGACGAATCCGCCATCGGCATCAAGAACGTCACCATAAACGAGCCGCATTTCCAAGGTCATTTCCCCGACCAGCCGGTCATGCCCGGCGTGCTGATCATCGAGGCGATGGCGCAGACGGCCGGCGCGATCTGCATCCGCAGCCTTGGTACGGAAAAGCCGTCGCTGGTTTATTTCCTGACCATCGACAATGCCAAGTTCCGCAAGCCGGTCGTTCCAGGCGACCAGCTGAAAATTCATGTGAAGAAAATCAAGAAACGCGGCAATCTTCTCAAATTCGCTTGCGAGGCCCTCGTCGATGGCGCCAAGGCGGCGGAAGCCGAGATCTCGGCGATGATGGTCGCAAGCGGCTGACAAACGAATGCTAATGAAAATCCAGACAGTCATCCATCCATCCTCGGTCATCGAGGCAGGCGCCCAAATCGGCGAAGGCGCCCGCATCGGGCCCTTCTGTCACGTCGGCCCCAACGCCGTGATCGGCGACCGCGTCGAACTGGTCAGCCATGTCTCGGTGATTGGCGCGACCACGATCGGTGCATCGACCAAGGTCTATCCGATGGCGATACTGGGCGGGCCGCCGCAGAACACCAAGCACAAGGGCGGCCGTACCACGCTGGTGATCGGCGAGAACTGCACGATCCGCGAAGGTGTCACCATGCATGTCGGCACCGATTCCAGCCGCGGCGAGACGACGATCGGCGACAACGGCAATTTCCTTGCCTATGCCCATATTGCCCATGACTGCGTGGTCGGCAAGAACGCCACCTTCGCCAATCAAGCGACGTTAGGCGGGCATTGCGAAGTCGGTGACAATGTCTACATCGGCGGCCTTACCGCAGTTCATCAGTTTGTCCGCATCGGCGATAACGCCTTTCTCGGCGGTTGCTCGGCGATCGTCGGCGACGTCATTCCTTACGCCATCGCCGTTGGCAACCGTGCCAGCCTTCGCGGCCTCAACATCATTGGCCTGAAGCGCGCCGGCCTGCCGCGTTCGGAGATCCACTTGCTGCGCAAAGCCTACAAGACGATCTTCGATCGCTCCCGGACCGTCGGCGAAAACATCGAATTTGCCAAGGCGGAATTCGCCTCGTCGCCGACTGCCATGAAGATCGTCGACTTCATCGCCGGTCGCGGCAAGCGGCACTACGCCGTGCCGTCCCTCAAGGGTAGCGACGGCGACGATACCGATGATGAAGACTGAGGGCAGATGACGAAGATTGAGGCTGCCGGAAAAGGCCTTGATCTCGCGCCAGATGCCAAGGTCGGCATCATCGCCGGCGGCGGCAGTCTCCCGGTCGAAATTGCCCGAGCGCTCGCCCGGCAAGGCAAATTGCCCTTCGTCGTGATGGCGGCCGGCGAGGTCGATCGCATAGCCGATTTCGAGCCCTATGAGCAGGCAACCTTGAGGCTGGAAGACGTCGGCTCGCTGCTGCCGATCCTTAAGCGGCACCACGTCACGCATCTCGTAACCGCGGGTCATATCACGCGCCGCCCCAGGCTGAGCGCCATGCGCCTCAATTTGGGCCTGCTCGCGTGGCTACCCAGCCTCTTCGTCGGTGTAACCCGGGGGGACGATACGGTGCTGAAACTGTTCGTGCGCAGGATCGAGCGCAGCGGCATCAAGGTCGTCGGCGCTCACGAGATCGTGCCGGAGCTGGTCGCCGCCGAAGGCCTGCTGACCAAGGCGGCGCCACGCAAATCCGACTGGCGTGACATCGAGGCGGCGCACGCGGCGGCAAAAGCCATCGGCGCGCTGGATATCGGCCAAGCGGCTGTTGCGGTCGGCGGCCGCGCCATTGCGTTGGAAGGCGTCGAAGGCACCGACGGGCTGCTCGAGCGGACAAGGGAGTTGCGCGGGCACGGCAGGCTGGCCGGCGGGAGCCGCGGTGTTCTGGTCAAATGCGCCAAGCCCGGTCAGGAACTGCGTGCCGATCTGCCCTCCATCGGCCCGCTGACAGTCGAGGCCGCGCATGCCGCCGGACTGGCCGGCATTGCCGTCGAAGCCGGTCGCTCGCTAGTGCTCGAAGGTCCCGCCACCATCGGACGTGCCAATGCGCTCGGCCTGTTCGTGATCGGCCTGCCTGCTGCGGAGCCGGCGCATGGCGAATGAGCGGCCGTTGAAGATAGCCATCGTCGCCGGCGAGGAGTCCGGCGACCTGCTTGGCGCCGACCTTGTGCAGGCGCTCAAGCGCATGACCGGGCGCGAAGTTCGGCTTGTCGGCATCGGCGGCCGCCATTTGCAGGCGCTCGGCCTGGCGCCATTGTTCGACGGCAGCGAGATCGCACTGATGGGGCTTAGCGCCATCCTGCGCGACCTGCCGCGCTTGATACGGCGGATCGGCCAGACGGCAAACGCTATTGCCGGTGAAAAGCCCGATTGCCTTATCACCATCGACAGTCCGGACTTCTCGCTGCGCGTCGCCAAGAAGGTGCGTGCCGCCGATCCGACTATCCCGATCGTCCACTATGTCTGCCCGAGCGTGTGGGCTTGGCGGCCGGGCAGGGCGGCGGCGATGAAGCCATATGTCGATCACATTCTTTGCATCCTGCCGTTCGAGGTGAAGGAACTCGCTCGCCTGGGCGGGCCGCCCGGCACCTATGTCGGGCATCGCCTTACACACGATCCGGGCATAGTCAGTGCCGCAAGGGCGCAGGCGCAGCCGCGTAACCTCGCCGCTGACCGTGTGAAAACGTTGCTTGTATTGCCCGGTTCGCGTCGCGGCGAGGTGCGGCGCCTGGTTGGGCCGTTCGGCGAAACGCTGTCGATCCTGCGGGCGCGCGGGCACCGCTTGCGCCTGCTGTTGCCGACGGTGCCGCACGTCGCCGACCTGGTCAGGACCTCGGTCGCGAGCTGGGACGAGAAGCCGGAGATCATCCTTGATGCCGAACGCAAATGGCAGGCCTTCGGCAAGGCGGATGCGGCGCTGATCGCGTCGGGGACGGTATCGCTGGAACTGGCACTGGCGGGTGTGCCAATGATCTCCTGCTACCGGCTCGATCCGGTCATGCGCATGGCGCAGCCGCTGATCAAAGTATGGAGCGCAGCCTTGCCCAATCTCATTGCCGACCGGCCGGTTGTGCCGGAACACTACAATCAATATGTGCGGCCGCATTATCTGGCGCGGCAGTTGGAAGCGCTGTGCTCCGATACCGCCTACCGCACCTGGCAGAAGCATGGTTTTGCCGACATTGC
This sequence comes from Mesorhizobium sp. M0185, assembly GCF_040322175.1. Taxonomy (NCBI): domain Bacteria; kingdom Pseudomonadati; phylum Pseudomonadota; class Alphaproteobacteria; order Hyphomicrobiales; family Phyllobacteriaceae; genus Mesorhizobium; species Mesorhizobium sp. M0185. The sequence continues at coordinate 187,963 of NZ_JAMYSY010000003.1, forward strand.
CGGGCGTATGGCAACCGCCAAGCCGTCAGGCGAGATTGCCGCGGGGGTGGTGATGGGGATGGTGAGGAAGTGAGTGAATTATGAATTGTGAATAGTGAATTGTGAATAGCGGTTTCTATGGACAGGGAGCGACGCTTCGCTACTCCCATTCACCATTCACCATTCACCATTCACCATTCACCATTCACCATTCACCACCTTCACCGCTTCGCGATTGGCACGTAGTCCCGTTCCGGCGCGCCGGTATAGAGCTGGCGCGGGCGACCGATCTTCTGGTGCGGATCCTCGATCATCTCCTTCCACTGCGCGATCCAGCCGACGGTGCGGGCGACCGCGAACAGCACGGTGAACATGGTGGTGGGAAAGCCCAGCGCCTTCAGCGTGATGCCGGAATAGAAATCGACGTTCGGATAGAGCTTCTTCTCGATGAAATAGGAATCGGTCAGTGCGATCCTTTCCAGCTCCATGGCGATGTCGAGCAGTGGATCGTCCTTGATGCCGAGCTCGCCCAGGACCTCGTGCGCGGTCTTCTGCATGATCTTGGCGCGCGGATCGTAATTCTTGTAAACGCGGTGGCCAAATCCCATCAATCGGAACGGATCGTTCTTATCCTTGGCGCGCGCAATGAATTCCGGGATGTGATCGACATGACCGATCTCGCCCAGCATGTTCAGGGCTGCCTCGTTGGCGCCGCCATGTGCGGGACCCCACAGGCAGGCGATGCCGGCAGCGATACAGGCAAAAGGATTGGCGCCCGACGAGCCGGCCAGGCGGACGGTCGAAGTCGAGGCGTTCTGTTCGTGATCGGCGTGCAGGATGAAGATGCGCTCCATCGCGCGGGCCAGCACCGGATTGATCTTGTATTCCTCGCAAGGCACGGCGAAGCACATATGCAGGAAATTGGCTGCGAAATTCAGCTCGTTCTTCGGGTAAATGAATGGCTGGCCGATGTGGTATTTATAAGCCATCGCCGCGATCGTCGGCATCTTGGCGATCAGCCGCATTGACGCGACCATGCGTTGATAGGGGTCCGAGATATCGGTGGAATCGTGATAGAAGGCCGACAGCGCGCCGACCACGCCGCACATCACCGCCATCGGATGCGCATCACGGCGGAAGCCGGTGAAAAAGCGCGACATCTGCTCATGCACCATGGTGTGGCGCGTCACCCGGTAGTCGAAATCGTCCTTCTGCGCCTTGGTCGGGAGTTCACCATAGAGCAAGAGATAGCAGACTTCGAGGAAGTCGCCGTGCTCGGCCAATTGGTCGATCGGGTAGCCGCGGTGCAAAAGAATGCCGGCATCGCCATCGATGAAGGTGATTTCCGATTCGCAGCTCGCCGTCGACGTAAAACCGGGATCGTAGGTAAAGACGCCGGCGGTGTTGTAGAGCGAACCGATGTCGATGACGTCAGGTCCTACCGAACCACTTCGTATCTTGAATTCATGGGTTTTGCCGCCGAGTTCCAGCTTGGCCGTCGATGCCTGGGTTTTGCCGCCAAATTCCATTTTTGTCGCAGGTTCGGTCATAGCAAACTCCTTTTTGTTTCCTCAGGCCGGCAAAGGCAAAATATCTGAACCCAACACGTCAAAAGCATCGGAATACGCACATTTGCGCCCGCAATTGAATCTGCGCGGCAGATTAGGCCAAGACCCAATGTTGCACTGCGAAACACACCTTTCAATGCCAATCTTCTTGGGCCAGTTTGCTAATCGATTTGATCAGCGATCCGCGCCAGGCTTTCCTCGCGGCCAAGCACGGCAAGCACATCAAAGACACCTGGCGAGGTACTTTTGCCGGTGAGCGCGGCGCGCAAAGGTTGGGCCACGGCGCCGAGTTTATGGCTGGCGGCCTGCGCATAGTCGCGGATCGCGGCTTCGGCTGAGGCGGCAGACCACTCCGAAACCGTGGCTAGTGCCGCATGAGCGCCCCGCAGGATCGCGCGCGCCTCACCGCTGAGCAGCGCCGCCGCCTTCTCGTCGACCGGCAGCGGCCGCTCGACGAAAAGGAATGCAGCCCCTTCAACAAGTTCGACCAGCGTCTTGGCGCGCTCCTTCAGGCCCGGCAAAGCGGCAAGCAGTTGCGCCCTGCGTCTGTCGTCGAGGCGCGCGGCGATTGCCGGGCCGCCTTCAAGATAGGGCAGAGTGGCGATGAAGATGTCGAGCAGCGCCGCGTCGTTCATCCGGCGCATATGCACGCCGTTAAGCGCCTCGAGCTTGGCGAAGTCGAAACGGGCGGCGCCCTTGTTGACGTCGCCAATGTCGAACCATGCAATCATGTCGGCGATCGACATGATCTCATCGTCGCCGTGGCTCCAGCCAAGCCTCGCAAGATAGTTGAGCAGCGCCTCCGGCAGGTAGCCCATGGCGCGATAGGCTTCGACGCCAAGCGCACCGTGCCGCTTCGACAGCTTGGCGCCGTCGGCACCGTGGATCAGCGGGATATGCGACATCGACGGCACCTTCCAGCCCATGGCCTGATAGATTACGGTCTGGCGTGCGGCGTTGGTCAAATGATCGTCGCCGCGGATGATGTGGGTGATGCCCATGTCGTGATCGTCGACGACGACGGCATGCATGTAGGTGGGATTGCCGTCCGAGCGCAGAATAATGAAATCGTCGAGATCCTTGTTGGGAAAGCGCACGTCGCCCTGGACGCGGTCATGCACCACCGTCTCGCCGTCTGTCGGCGCCTTGATGCGGATCGCCCCCTTGGCGCCGGGCGGCGCCTCCGACGGGTCGCGGTCGCGCCAGCGTCCATCATAGCGGGGAGGCAGCCCCTTGGCGCGTGCGCTCTCGCGCATTGCCTCTAGTTCGGCAGGCGTCGCATAACAATAATAGGCCTTGCCCATACGAACGAGCTCCTCGGCCACCTCGCGATGGCGCGGCGCACGCTCGAACTGCGAGACAGGCGCGCCGTCCCAGGTGAGTCCGAGCCAGGAAAGCCCGTCGAGAATGGCTGCCGTCGCCGCATCCGTCGACCGCTCACGGTCGGTATCCTCGATGCGCAGCAGCATCGTGCCGCCCGTGTGCTTGGCGTACAGCCAGTTGAACAGCGCCGTGCGCGCGCCGCCAATGTGCAGATAGCCGGTGGGCGAGGGGGCAAAACGGGTGACGACCTTATCGGGCATGGAACTCTCAGGCGGGCGAAGGAAGTGGGTTTGCGGACTTTCGCGCGTTGCGCGTTCATGTAGCATAGGAGGTCGAGGGCGCAAGGGGCAGACCCGATGGCTGTGCGAGGCCGTGGTGCGGGCAAGGGCGAGGACGTTGGCAGCGGCGTCAGCGAACGCTTGCTGTTTGCCGCTCCCCCGCCCGTCCTGCCGGCACCGGCATTGCTACCTGCTCCGCGCTTCGATGCTCCGTCGCTGCCGGCCAGCGACCCAGCAGCGGTTCTCGTGCCCGCGGGCGAGCCCATCGTACGCCTGCCCAGGCGTTTCCGCCTCCCGTCACCGTCCCGTATCCGCAACAGCGTAACCACGGCAGCCGGCCTGGAACTCGACCGCGGCATCGCCTTCCTGCTGGTGCCGGTGTTCCTCGCATGCGGGGTGGTCGTTTATTTCGGGCTGTCGGTGGAGCCGGCCTTTCCACAGCCGATCGCAATCGCGCTCCTCGCGACCCTTTGTGCCGTCGTCTCGCGGTCATGGCCCAGGACGCGCCTGTGCTTCATGGTGGCGCTGCTCTGCGCGCTTGGCGTACTTGCCGCCAAGTTCGAGACATGGCGTGTCGGAACGCATATGCTCGGCTCCGAAATCTCGACGCGGCTGACGGGTCGCGTCGTATCGTACGAGCCCATGGCGAGCGGCCGCATCAGGCTGACAATCGATGTGATCTCAACGGCCAGGCCGACACTGCGCTACATGCCGGAACGGGTCCGCGTTTCGGCGATGAAGATACCGGCTGAGCTGACCGCCGGTTCCGAGATCACGGGCTATGTGCGGCTGCTGCCGCCGACCGGCCCGGTGCGGCCCGACAGCTATGATTTCTCCTTCGACAGCTATTTCGCCGGTATCGGCGGCAGCGGCTTTTTTCTCGGCAATCCGAAAGTCGTGTCGTCGGGCAGCATGCCGCTTGCCGCGCAGCTTTCTTCCGCGATCGAAGACGCGCGCGAATCCATCGCCGACCATATCCGCAGCCGCATCGGCGGTGCCGAGGGCGAGATTGCTGCTGCGCTGATCGTCGGCGTGCGCGCCGGCATTCCCGAGGAGATCAACGAAGCGATGCGGCGCACCGGCATCTACCACATCATCTCCATCTCGGGGCTGCATATGGCGTTGGTCGCCGGCACCATCATGGCGCTGCTGCGGGGTGCCTTCGCGCTGTTTCCCGATTTCTCATCGCGACGGCCGGTCAAGAAATATGCCGCGGCCGCCGCGCTTTTTTCGATTGCGGCCTACCTCGTCTTTTCCGGCATTGTCGTGGCGGCCGAACGCAGCTTCATCATGCTGGCGGTGATGCTTATCGCCGTGCTGTTCGACCGGGCCGCGCTCACCATGCGCAACCTGGCGATCTCGGCCATCGCGGTCATCCTGGTGTCGCCGCACGAGGTGGTCGGTCCGAGTTTCCAGATGTCCTTCGCCGCGACGGCGGCCCTTGTCGGCGCCTATGCAGGCTGGTCCGATTACCGCGCCGGCAGGGCCACCATGCCGCCGCCGCGGCTGTCGCCGCTACGCTTTGCCACGCGAAAGGTCCTGCTGGGCATGTGCGGTCTGGCGATGACCTCGATCATTGCAGGGAGCGCCACGGCGCTTTTCGCCATATGGCATTTCCAGCGCGTGGCGCCGCTCAGCCTGTTCGCCAATCTGGCCATCATGCCCATCGTGTCACTGGTCGTCATGCCCTTCGCCGTTCTCAGCGCGCTGGCGATGCCGTTCGGTGCGGATGGCCCTTTCCTCTATGTCATGGGCAAGGGGCTGACGGCGATGATCGCCCTGTCCGGGTGGATCTCGGAGCGCTCGCCGATCGATGCGGTCGGGCTGATTTCGCTGAGATCCGTCCTTCTGGTGACGATCGCCCTCGTCATTGCCAGCATGGCGACGACCTGGTTGCGGCTGGCGGCACTTCCTTTTGCGCTCGCCGGCTTGCTGACGACAACGCAGACACGCATACCCGACGTATTGGTCTCGGAGGACGCACGGCTGGTCGCGCTGCCGATCGGCAGCGGTGAACTCGCGGTCAACCGGGCACGCCCGAATGAGTTCACCATCGACAACTGGAAACGCGCGCTCACATCAGAGGCTATCGTCGCGCCGGAAACACCTGGACAGAACGACCCGCAATTCGACATTGCCGATCCGGCCGACCTACCGCCGGGCATGCCGTTCATTTGCACGGACGGCCTCTGCCTTGCCAGGCATCCATCCGGCGCGATCATCGCGCAAGCCAAGGACCGCGATACTGCGCGGCCAGCCTGCGCCTTTGCCAGCTTGATCGTCATCGACGACGCCACCGCCCATAACCCCTGCTACTACGACCGGCTGGTCCTCGTCGTCACCAAACGGCAACTGGCGCGCGCGGGAAGTGCCGCCGTCTACTTCGATCCACAAGCGGCAACGCGCGCCGAAATCCGTTTCGCGGTCGAAAAATCATACCGGCCCTGGCACGTGCAGCGGAAATTTTCACGCGCGGCACGGGGCCTGCCGCCATACCGCAGGGCCGACAACCCCAAAGCCGGCGCCAAGGGCGGGGCTCAGTAGCGGCGGATCAGTCCGACGAGCTTGCCCTGCACCTTGACCCTGTCTGGTCCGAAGATGCGCGTCTCGTAGGCCGGATTGGCGGCTTCCAGGGCGATCGAGGCGCCCTTGCGGCGGAACCGCTTCAGCGTCGCTTCCTCCTCGTCGACCAGTGCCACCACGATCTCACCGGGGCTCGCCGTATCGGCATTGCGGATGATCACCGTGTCGCCGTCGAAAATGCCGGCCTCGATCATCGAATCGCCTTTGACCTCGAGCGCATAATGCTCGCCGCCCATGATCATATCCGGCGGCACCGAAATCGAATGCGTCTGGTGCTGGATGGCGTCGATCGGCACACCGGCGGCGATGCGGCCCATCACCGGGATCGAAACGGCGGCGACGACATCGTCGTCATTTCCGGCTGCGGGCACGCGCGACGATGTCGGCTTGCCTTGCCGAGGACCGCCTTGCCCAAGACTGCCCTGGATGACACTCGGCGAGAACTTGCGTGCCGCATTGAGGCCGGGGGCGATCGAGTCAGGCAGGCGCAGCACCTCCAGCGCACGGGCCCGGTTGGGCAAACGGCGAATGAAGCCGCGCTCCTCCAGCGCCGTAATCAGCCGGTGGATTCCGGATTTGGAAGCCAGGTCGAGCGCTTCCTTCATCTCGTCGAAGGAAGGCGGGATACCGCTTTCCTTCAACCTTTCGTGGATGAACATAAGCAGTTCGTGTTGTTTGCGTGTCAGCATAGCGACCCCCAACAGAATCAGAAAAACAAACCCAGAACAAACACTATCTGTTCCAGTTGTGTTCCGCAACTGTTTAAAGTTTAATGAATGCGTTAAGGCTCGGGAAACAAACGACGTCCCCTACCGGCGTATCGCATTTTCACCGCCGCGAGCCTCATCGCCTTGATTCTGCTTTCGTTTGCGCCCTTCTGGCATCCTAGAAGGCGGCACTGGCATCGGCCGTCGGTCGGCAAAAGGCACGGAATTGAACCCGTATCGACTGTACGGTTTGGTCAATGCACCGTGAACGAAACGAACTCAAAACGCCAACCTCGGGTTAAGTCCCGGTTTCCACCGCCTGGTCAGGCTGCTTCTCGCCGGTGGAGCCTTGCTGCGCGCAACCAGGTAATGGAAGAACAGTCGATGCGTGTCCGGCGTTGCGTTGGATCCTGGGGAGCAGACAAATCATGACAGGAATTCCCGATCTCGTGGCCATAAAGGCGATGGATGCCGCGGATCCGCTGCGCGCGATGCGCGACCGCTTTGTGTTGCCGCAAGGAGTGATCTATCTCGACGGCAATTCGCTAGGAGCTGCTTCACGTGCCGCTTTCGATGAACTGCACAAGGCCGCGACCGAAGAATGGTCACATGATCTCATCCGCGCATGGAACACGGCCGGCTGGTTCAACATGCCGCTTGAACTTGGCGACCAGCTCGGGCGCCTGATCGGTGCCGCGGCCGGCCAGACGGTGGTCTGCGACACGACATCGGCTAACATCTACAAGCTGCTGCACGCCGCCATGGCCATGCGACCGGAGCGGCAGGTCATCGTCGCCGAGGGCGATAGTTTTCCGACGGACCTCTACATGGCCGAGGGTGTGGTTTCGACGCGAAAAGATACGCTGCTGCGCCTCTCGGGGGTCGACGCGCCGACCATCGAAGAGCTGATCGACGAACGCACCGCCGTGGTGCTGGTCAACCACGTCAACTATAAGTCGGGCGAACTGCGCGACATGCCGGCGCTGACGCGCAGGGCTCAGGAAGCCGGGGCGATGATCGTCTGGGATCTCTGCCACACCCCCGGCGCGATGCCAGTCGAGCTCGACAAGGCAAACGCCGATTTTGCCGTTGGCTGCACCTACAAATATCTGAATGGCGGCCCGGGCGCGCCTGCCTTCATCTATGCGGCTGAGCGGCATCTTTCCTACATCCAGCAGCCGCTCACCGGCTGGTGGGGCCATGCACGGCCCTTCGCCTTCGAGCCAGGCTATGCGGCCGGCACCGGCATCCGCCGGTTTCTGTGCGGCACGCAGCCGGTCCTGTCGATGCGCACGCTGAAGGGCGCGCTCGACATCTGGAACGATGTCGACATGACGGCGGTGCGCAAGAAGAGCATCGCGCTGGCGGATCTGTTCATCGAGCTTGTCGAGGCAAAGTGCGGCACTTACGGGCTCACGCTCGAAAGCACGCGCGATGGGGAAAACGCGGCAGCCAGATTTCATTCATGCATGAGTATGGCTACCAGGTCATGCGCGCGCTGATCGAACGTGGCGTGATTGGCGATTTTCGCGCGCCATTGACCATGCGCTTCGGCTTCACCCCGCTCTATGTCGGCTATGCCGATGTCTGGCAGGCCGTCAAAGTGCTTGAGGACATCCTGCGCACCGGTGCGTGGAAGGATACGCGCTTCGCCATCAAAGCAGCTGTCACTTGAGATTGATGCGAGAGCTGGAATCGTGAGGCTGGCGACGACGCGCCGCGCGATGCTCACGGCTACGTTGCAAGGCCATATTGCCAGGGAGGCGCAGGGTGTTCGAACGTCACATTGCCGATTGGGACAACGCCTATGCCAACAGCGCCAACATAGCCGGCAGCGATCGGTGGCCGGCGGCCTGGATCGAGCCCGCGCGGGTTTTCCGCGACGTGCTTTCGACCGAGGGCAGGGCGCGGCTCGACATGGCCTATGGCGACAACCCACGCAACCGGCTCGATCTTTTCCTGCCGGCCATCAAGCCCAAGGGACTCGTGGTGTTCGTTCATGGCGGCTACTGGATGGAATTCAACAAGAATTTCTGGTCGCATCTTGCCACTGGCTCTGTTGATCGCGGCTATGCGGTGGCGATGCCGTCCTACACGCTCTGTCCGCAGATACGCATTGGCGGCATCGTCAAGGAAGTCGGCGCGGCGATCGGCAAGGCGGCGGCGATGGTCGCAGGGCCGCTAATGCTGACCGGGCACTCGGCCGGCGGCCATCTTGTTAGCCGGATGGTTACGGCGACGACGCCGCTGGCGCCCGAAGTGGTCCGGCGCGTTCGTCATGTGGTGTCGATCTCGGGGGTGCACGATTTGCGCCCGATCATGCGCACCGGCATGAACGAGACGCTGGCGATCGATGAGGCCGAGGCGCAGGCCGAAAGCCCAGTGCTGCTGCGCCCGATGGACAAGGCCCGCCTGACCTGCTGGGCCGGCGGCGGCGAGCGCGCCGAATTCCTGCGTCAGAGCGCGTTGCTGGCCAACATCTGGATCGGCCTGGGTACCGCGACCAGCTTGGTGGTCGAGCCTGACCGGCATCATTTCAACATCATCGACGGTTTGGCCGATCCAGATCACCCGCTGACCCGGACCTTGATTTCGGAGTGAGGCAGGGTTCAGCGTAGCATCAGTACGTCGCAGGGGGAGCCCGCCGCCGCGGCAGGAGCGAACGGCGCGCGAACGATCAGCCCGTCGGCATCGGCCAGCATTTTCAGCATCGAGGAGTCCTGGATGCCGAACGGCGTCGCCACGAGCGTACCGGCGTCATCTATGACAACAGCCCGCACATAATCTTGCCTGAGATCGTTGGCCGGCATGGCAGCACCGAGCCGTGCCCGACGTATATCCTGCTGAAAGGCGCGGCCGCCGAGCCGCGCCAGCAGCGGCTTCAGGAAGAGCTGAGTGCAGACCAGGCTTGCCACCGGATTGCCGGGCAGGCCGATGCAGCGAATGTCTCCCAGCCGCCCGAACATCAGCGGCTTGCCCGGCCGCATGGCGATCTTCCAGAAATCGAGCGTCATGCCTTGCCCGGTCAGCACGTCATGGACGAAGTCGTGGTCACCGACCGAGGCACCGCCCAGCGTGACGATGACGTTCGCGCCAGCCTTCACGGCCTTTTCAACCAGCGCAGCGATCGCCTCCCTGCGGTCCGGCGCGATGCCAAGGTCGAGCGCGCGCGCACCGACCGACTGTGCGGCAGCGGCGACACCATAGGCGTTGGAGGAGATGATCTGGTCGGGGCCAAGATCGCTGCCCGGCGGCAGCAATTCGTCGCCGGTGGCGATGATGGCGACCAGCGGCCGTTTGACCACGCGCACCTCGGGGTGATTGGCCGATGCCGCCAGCGACAAGGCCGCCGGGTCGAGCAGGCGGCCTTTGGGCAGCAGGACATCGCTCTTGGCGAAATCGAGCCCGAGGCGGCGGATGTTGCGCCCCTGCACCGTCGGTTCCGTCACTTCGACGCTGCCGCCGCCGAGATCGCGGACGTTCTCCTGGATGACGATGGTGTCGGCGCCTTCGGGAAGCGGCGCGCCGGTAAAGATGCGCACGGCCTGCCGCTGCTGCACCGTTCCGGCAAAGCCGCGTCCGGCCGGCGCCATGCCGACCACCGAAAGCCTTGCCGGTACGGACGCGATATCGGCCGCCCGCACGGCATAGCCGTCCATGGCGGAGGCATTGAACGGCGGCTGGGTTCGGAGCGCCACGACCGGCTCCGCCAACACGCGGTCTGCGGCATCCAGCAGTGCGACGCGTTCACCCGGTAGCGCTGCTGCGCCGTCCAGCAGGCGCTCGAGCGCCTCGGCAACTGGGACCAGCGCCATTATCCGCCTGCCTCGGTGGCCTCGTCTCCGGTGATCTTGTAGTCGCCGGATTTGCCGCCGGTCTTTTCAACCAGCCTGATGCCGGAGATGACCATGGCGCGGTCGACCGCCTTGGCCATGTCGTAGATGGTCAGGCAAGCGACCGAGACGGCACTCAGAGCCTCCATCTCAACGCCGGTCTTGCCGGTGACGCGGGTCAATGCTGTCACCTTCAGGCCGGGCAGCGCGGCGTCCGCCTCGATATCGACAGATATCCTGGTCAGCAGCAGCGGATGGCAAAGCGGGATCAGTTCATGCGTCTTCTTGGCCGCCATGATGCCGGCAATGCGCGCGGTGCCCAGCACGTCGCCCTTCTTGGCGTCGCCGGCGAGGATCATGTCCAGCGTCTCGGGCCGCATCGCGACAAAACCTTCTGCGACTGCCGTGCGCACCGTCTCAGCCTTGTCGCCGACATCGACCATGTTGGCTTCGCCCTGCGCGCCAAGATGGGTGAGGGCGGCCGCCATCCTCAAACGACCTCTGCCGGCGCCTTGCCCGTCAACAGCAGGCGCGTTGCCGCGGCCACGTCCTGCTGGCGCATCAGGCTCTCGCCGACCAGGAAAGTCGCAATGCCGCTCTGCTCCAGCCGGCGGCAATCGTCGTGCGAAAAGATACCGCTCTCGCTGACCAGATGGCGGTCGGCCGGCACCATCGCTACCAGCCGCTCCGAGGTCTGTAGGCTGGTTTCGAAGGTCCGGAGATTGCGGTTGTTGATTCCGATCAGCCGCGACGACAGCTGCAGCGCGCGTTCCATTTCAGCCTCGTCATGCACTTCGACCAGCGCGTCCATGCCGAGCCCGAACGCTGTCGCTTCGAGTTCTCTTGCCAACGCGTCGTCGACGCTGGCCATGATGATCAGGATGGCATCGGCGCCCCATGCCCTGGCCTCGTAGACCTGATAGGGGTCGAACAGGAAATCCTTGCGCAATGCAGGCAGCTCGACGGCAGCGCGCGCAGTGGTGAGGAATTCGGGCGCGCCTTGGAAGGAGGGTGCGTCGGTCAGCACCGAAAGGCAGGCGGCACCGCCCTTCGCATAGGCCCAGGCCAGCGTCGGCGGATCGAAATCGGCGCGGATCAGGCCTTTGGATGGACTAGCCTTCTTGATTTCGGCAATCAGCGCGAACCTGCCGGATTTGCGCGTTGCTTCAAGGGCGGAAAGAAAGCCGCGCGGCGCGTCGGCATCCGTCGCCCGTGCCTTGATCTCGGCCAATGACACGCGTGCCTTGGCCGCCGTGATCTCGTCGCGCTTGTAAGCCTCGATCTTGCGCAGGATGTCGGACATGGTTTTAACCGTTCGAAATCTCGATCAGCCTGTCGAGCACTTTCAGCGCGCGGCCGCTGTCGATGGCCTGCGCCGCCGTTACCATGCCGTCGGCAAGCGTCGTCGCTTTGCCGGCCACCACCAGCCCGGCGCCGGCATTCATCAGCACCGTATCGCGAAAGGCGCCGGCTGCGCCGGCCAGCATGTCGCGCAGTGCCTGGGCGTTGTGGGCGGCGTCGCCGCCGCGCAACTCGTCCTTGGTGTGCCGCTTCAGTCCGACGGCTTCCGGGGTCAGCGTAAAGCTGCGGATCTCGCCGCCGGCCAGTTCGGCGACAAGTGTCTCGCCGGTGGTGGTGATCTCGTCATAGCCGTCGCCATGGACGATCCAGGCATGGTCGGCACCAAGTTCCTTCAACGTTTCTGCCACCGGCATGATCCATTCGGGCAGGAACACGCCGACCATCTGCCGTCTGACACTCGCCGGATTGGAAAGCGGGCCCAGCAGGTTGAAGATGGTGCGGGTTCCGAGCTCGACCCGGGTCGGGCCGACATGCTTCATCGCCGGGTGATGCGCCGGCGCGAACATGAAGCCAACGCCGGCCTCGTGAATGCAGCGGCCGATCGTCTCCGGAGGGATGTCGATCTTGACGCCCAATGCGATCAGCACATCGGCGGCGCCGGTCAGCGAGGACAGTCCGCGATTGCCGTGCTTGGCGACGGGCACGCCGCTGCCGGCGATGACGAAAGCGGATGCGGTCGAAATGTTGACGCTGTGCGAATTGTCGCCGCCGGTGCCGACAATGTCGATGGCGCCCTCGGGGGCTTCGACACGCAGCATCTTGGCGCGCATGGTGGCGACGGCGCCGGCGATCTCGCTGACGGTCTCACCGCGCACGCGCAATGCCATCAAGAAGCCGCCGATCTGGCCGGGGGTAGCATCGCCCGACATGATAATGTCGAAGGCCTCGCGCGCCTCCTCGAAGGAAAGAGCGCTGCCGGCGGCGACCTTGGCGATGTGGATCTTCAGCGCGCTCATCTGGCCAGGGCTTGGGTTACGGCCGTCTGATCGATGCGGACGTCATATTGCGTCTGCAACTGCGCTACCAACTGGTCGAGCAGGTCGTCGGACATGCCGGATGTGAAGGACTTCTGTGCGTCCTCGGGTACTGAGCTGGCGTCGGCCCCGGCGGGCTCGAATACCTCGGCAACCTTGAACAGGATCTGTCCGTCGCCCGTGGGCGAGGGGATCAGCCCGGTGCCGCCTTCGCCGACGCCGAACATCGCGGCGGCGCCTTCCTTGCCGAAATCGACGTCGTCAGCATCGCGCTTGACGCCGCGCTTGGTCTGCTTTTCGAGCTTGAGCTCACCGGCGATCACCTCGAGCGTGGCGCCAGCCTTGAGACGCTTCTCGAGCTCCTGTGCTTTTGCGGTGAGCCGTTTGGTGGTGTCCGCCGCGGTCCAGTCGGCCACGACCTTCTGGCGGACTTCGTCCAATGTGCGGTCGCGGGCAGGCGTGATCGCGCTCACGTCGTAGAAGACGAAGCCGTTATCGGCGGTGGTGAGGCCTTCATTGTCGGTTCCGGGTTCGGATTCGAACACCGCCTTGATGAGTGCCGGCGATTCCGGCAGGTCTTTGACGATGCTTCCATCCGGCCGTTGGCCGGTGCGATCGATGGCATCGATGGTGACGACCTTCAGCTTCAATTTGGCGGCTGCCTCGGCGAGCGAACTGCCCGAGGCGCGCGTATCCTCGTAATTGTCGTGCACGTCCAGCAAGATGCGGCTTGCCTCGCCCAGTGCCAGGTCCTTGCGGATCTGCTCGGATACTTCAGCCAGCGGCTTCACCACTTCCGGCTTGATCTCGGTGACGCGCAGCAGAACGGGACCAAATGCGCCTTGTACGACCGGGCTGACCTCATTGACGTTTAGTTTGAAGGCAGCGTCGGCGACCGCCTTGTCGGCGATCTTGTCCTTGGCCAGCGTGCCGAGCAGCGTGTCGGCCGGCGTCTTGCCTTCGGCAGCGACGATCTTGTCGAAGGTCGCGCCGGTCCTGAGCGAATCGAGCGCCGCCTTTGCGGCATCAGGTGTCTTGAACACAAGCTGCTCGATGGTGCGCATCTCCGGTGTGGTGTAGCGCGCCTTGTTCTTATTGTAGTCGTCGCTGACCTGTTGGTCGGTCACCGCGCTCAAATCCATGATGTCTTCCGGTTCGAGCCTGACATAGGAGAACTTACGGTATTCGGGCGCGGCGTAGGTTTTCTTGTTTTCCTCGAAATAGGCCGAAAGCGCGCTGTCGGACGGCGCTTCTATCGGTTCGACCAGCGATTTCGGCAAGGTCAGGTAGTCGATGGTGCGATCTTCGCCGCGATAGAGCGCGACCGCCTTGAAGAAAGTATCCGGGGCCTTGAGGCCGTCCGAAACCGCCTCGACGATCTGCTGGCGGACCGCGACCTGGGCGCGGTTCTTCAAATAGTCTTCCGGCCGCATTCCGATCTGCCGAAGCAGGTACTCGAAGGTTCTCCTGTCGAAGCTTCCGGCAGGCCCTTTGAACGCCGGGTCTTCACGCGTCAGTTCGGCGAGCCGGTCCTTTGACAGGCCGAGTCCGAGCTTGCGGGCCTGCTCGTCGAGGACGGCGCCCGACACGAGTTGCGCCAGCACCTGGTTGTCGATGCCGAGCGCCGTCGCTTGCTCACGGCTGATGCGCTGGCCGAATTGCTGCGACATGACGCTGAGCTGGCGATCGTAGGCGAGGCGGTATTCGTTGATCGAGACCTTGGTGCCTCCGGCCGTGATCACGGCATCATGGCCGGCAAGACCGCCCATCAGGCGGCCCGAGATGCCCCAGACGGCGAAGCTCAACACCAACAATGACAGCAGCAGTTTAGCGACCCAGGTCCCCGCCGCGCTTCTCAACATACCAAGCATGAGTACTTCCGATTTTTGCGCATTTCGCATGCGCCGAGTCTGAAACAAGCGCAATAGCGCCCTTCCTGCCCACTGTCGATTGCTTTGTGGCCTGATTTTGATAGTGAGGGCCAGCTGGAAATTGCCCGGAGAAACAAATCCCATGACGCCTGGAATCCGCCCGCTCGTCGCCGGCAACTGGAAAATGAACGGCACCAGCGCCTCGCTCAACGAGCTCAGGATGATCGGCAACGGCTTCATGAGTGGGCTCGACGCCGAGACCGAAGCGGTGGTCTGCGTGCCGGCGACCTTGCTTGCGCACGCCGCCGAGATTCTGTCGCGCACGCCGGTGCGGGCCGGCGGAGAGGATTGCCACACCGAGGAAAGCGGCGCCTACACCGGCTGCATTTCGGCCGAGATGCTGAAGGATGCAGGTGCCAGCCATGTCATCGTCGGCCATTCCGAATGCCGCGCCGATCGCAAGGAGGACGATGCCTTGGTCCAGGCCAAGGCCTCCGCCGCATGGCGCGCCGGGCTGGTGGCCATCATCTGCATTGGTGAGACAAGAGCCGAACGAGAAGCAGGAGCCACGCTCGACGTGCTGTCGCGCCAGGTCGCTGGCTCGGTCCCGCCAAACGCCACGGTTTCCAACACCGTCATTGCCTATGAGCCAATATGGGCGATTGGGACCGGCTTGACCCCGACCGCCGCCGACGTCGCTGAGGCACATGCGCATATCCGCGAAGAACTGGCACGGAAGCTCGGCAATACGGCGGCCAAGATGCGCATTCTCTACGGCGGCTCGGTCAAGCCGTCCAACGCCGTCGAGTTGCTCGGCGTCAGGAATGTCGATGGCGCGCTGGTCGGCGGCGCCAGCCTGAAGGCGGCGGACTTCCTCGGCATCGCGGAAGCCTATCGAAACATCGCTTGATACAAGGACTGCTTGCTGCATTTGAGCGGACGGCCGGCGCCGAAATCGTTGCAAAGGACGCATTGCTTCCCATATTCCGGCCACGGGCTTGGAAATGCCGTCAAAGCATTGTATTGAGCCGCCTCCAAATCAGCGGCCGCACAAGGCCTTGCCAGGGTAAATTATGGAAACCGTACTGATCGTCGTCCACCTCATGGTCGTGCTCGCGCTTGTCGGCGTGGTGCTGCTGCAGCGCTCCGAAGGCGGCGGCCTCGGCATCGGCGGCGGATCGGGCTTCATGACCGCGCGTGGCGCCGCCAATGCGCTGACGCGGGCGACGGCGATCCTGGCTGCCGCTTTCTTCGTCACTTCGCTGACACTGTCGATCGTTGCGCGCTATGGCGAGAAGCCGATCGACATTCTCGATCGCGTGCCGGCGACCTCGGACGGAGCAGGCAAGGGCGTACTCAACCAATTGCCTGGAACCACGACGCCGACGCCGCCTTCGGGCACCACGGCGCCGACCCCGCCGTCCGGCAATGGCGCGGCAACGACGCCGCCGGCAACCGCTCCGGCGACGCCGCCAGCGACAAACGGCGCCACCGCGCCGGCCACGCCGCAGGTCCCCAACCAGTAATAGGGCAACTTATGCCGCGATCTGTTGTCGTTTGAACACAGTCGCGGCAAATGCCGCATGATCACGAAGATTCGACTGCGCCTCACGCTTGAGGCGCTTCCGGCTAATCGATTATACGTTGCACGCGGCATTCTCGGCGTCCTTGGGGGGCGCCGGGCGACGCCGTGGGCAACAAGCATTGAACGATCGGATCTTCCCCATGCAGCTTCGCAGCTTCATTTTTGCCGGCCTTTGTGCCGTGCTCAGCCTAGGTGCGCCCGCTTACGCGGCCATGCCGACGGCAAACTCGGCCCACAAAGCCGCGACAACAACCGACGTCGTCAAGGTCGCTGCCAAAAGCGATGCAGCGCAATTGAAGCTTCTCAAGAAGAAGAAAGATCCGACGCCGGACGACCTTGCGCAGATCCGCAAGATCGAAGCCAAGATCGCAGCCGACAAGGAAGCCGCTCGCGCCAAGGCACTCGAAGCCAGGAAGCTGGCGATGCGTGAGGCGGCGAAAGCCAAAGCCGATGCGGAACGGCAGGCGTTCCTTGCCAAGAAGAGCCAGCCGCTCGCAACGGCCAAGGTGGCTGACGCCACGCCGGCCAAGAAGAAGACCGTCAACATCATCGAACCGATTACGCCCATTGCGCCGATCCAGTCGGCCGAGCCGATCCCGGCCGAGGCCATGAACGTTGCGCTGACCGGCAACAATGGCGAGTTGCGCAGCGAACCGGTCGGGCAGAAGCCTCAGAGCGTCGGGCTTTTCGCGGGACTGTTCGGCGGCACATCCTCTTCGTCGATGTCGCTGCTTCCGGAAACACGCGCGCTCGACGCCGCGCTCGAAAGGAAGCAGGCCAAGCGGCAGTTCAAGGTCAAGGCGGAATTCGTGCCGCAGGAGGTCGAATTCACCGGCTACAACCCCGGCACCATCGTCATCGACACCAGCGCCCGTCGTCTCTACCTCGTCGAATCATCGTCAACCGCCCGCCGTTATGCCATCGCGGTCGGCCGGGAAGGCCTGCAGTTCAAGGGTACGGTTGCCGTCGGCGACAAGCAGGAATGGCCGCGCTGGATTCCGACGCTGGATATGCAAAAGCGCGAACCCAAGCACTATGGCCAGTACAAGGACGGCATGCCCGGCGGCGGCGACAATCCGCTCGGTGCGCGCGCCATCTATCTTTACGACGGCAAGAAAGATACCCACCTGCGCATTCACGGCACCATCGCGCCGCAGTCGATCGGAACCAGCGCCTCCAATGGCTGCTTCCGCATGATCAACGAGCACGTCATGGACCTTTACCGCCGGGTGAAAGTAGGCACCAAAGTCGTCATTATCTGACGCTTTGACAGATCGTGCCAAAAGGGCCGGCCTCGCCGGCCCTTTTGTTTTGATACGCCAACGACCAGAGCGCCTTCTTGGGAAAAAGCCTTCGCGGCGGTTTTTTCTCTGGCGGAATCAATTCGGCCGCGTTAAGCGATGACTCCCATGGCGCGATATGTATTCATCACAGGCGGCGTGGTTTCCTCACTTGGAAAAGGCATTGCTGCAGCGGCCCTTGGGGCTCTCTTGCAGGCGCGGGGCTATCGCGCACGCATCAAAAAGCTCGATCCCTATCTCAATGTCGATCCCGGCACGATGTCGCCCTATCAGCACGGCGAAGTCTTCGTGACCGATGACGGGGCCGAGACCGATCTCGATCTTGGCCATTATGAGCGCTTCACCGGCCGCTCGGCCAACCAGCAAGACAACATCACCACCGGCCGGATCTATAAGAACATCATCGAGCGCGAGCGGCGCGGCGACTATCTCGGCGCTACCGTGCAGGTCATTCCGCACGTCACCGACGAGATCAAGAATTTCGTCCTCAACGGCAATGACGACTACGATTTCGTGCTGTGCGAGATCGGCGGCACCGTCGGCGACATCGAAGCGATGCCGTTCCTGGAGGCGATCCGCCAGCTCGGCAACGACCTGCCGCGCAACAACGCCGTCTACGTCCACCTGACCTTGATGCCTTACATTCCGACGGCGGGCGAACTGAAGACCAAGCCGACGCAGCATTCGGTCAAGGAGTTGCGCGGCATCGGCATTGCACCCGACATACTGCTGGTCCGCGCCGACCGGCCGATCCCCAAGGAAGAGCGCAGAAAGCTGTCGCTGTTCTGCAATGTCCGCGAAAGCGCCGTCATCCAGGCGCTCGACGTCCCGCATATCTACGACGTGCCGATGGCCTATCACAATGAAGGGCTGGATTCGGAAGTGCTGGCGGCCTTCGGCATCGATCCCGCGCCGAAGCCGCGCATGGAACGGTGGCAAGCGGTGTCCAACCGCATCCACAATCCGGAAGGCGAAGTGACCATTGCCGTCGTCGGCAAATATACCGGCCTCAAGGACGCCTACAAATCGCTGATCGAGGCGCTGTCGCATGGCGGCCTCGCCAACCGGGTCAAGGTCAAGCTCGACTGGATCGAAAGCGAGATATTCGAGAAGGAAGACCCGGCGCCGTGGCTGGAGAAGGTCCATGGCATTCTCGTCCCCGGCGGTTTTGGCGAGCGCGGCTCGGAGGGCAAGATCCTGGCGGCGAAGTTCGCGCGCGAGCGCAAGGTGCCGTATTTCGGCATCTGCTTCGGCATGCAGATGGCCTGCATCGAGGCGGCGCGTTCGCTGGCTGGCGTCGAGCGCGCATCATCGACCGAGTTCGGTCCAACCGAGGAGCCGGTCGTCGGCTTGATGACCGAATGGCTGAAGGGCAACATGCTGGAAAAGCGCAGGGAAACCGGCGACCTTGGTGGTACCATGCGGCTCGGTGCCTACCAGGCCGACCTCGCCAAGGGATCGAAGATCGCCGAGATCTATGGCGATACGCAGATTTCCGAACGCCATCGCCACCGCTACGAGGTCAATGTCGACTACAAGGAGCGGCTCGAGGATTGCGGCTTGGTGTTTGCCGGCATGTCGCCGGACGGCGTGCTACCGGAAACGGTCGAATATCCCGACCACCCCTGGTTCATCGGCGTGCAGTACCATCCCGAGTTGAAAAGCCGGCCGCTCGATCCGCACCCGCTGTTTGCCAGCTTCATCGAGGCGGCGGTAGAGCAGTCGCGGCTGGTCTAGACTAGCCGCCCATGCAAACTTACGTCGCGCTGCTCTACAGCATTGTCCTGGGCGAGGGGCAGCGGGTCGTCATGTCCGATCTGAAGGCGATGGCCGAAGGCCTGGGTCTGAATAACCCGCGCACGCTGGTAGCGACCGGCAATCTGGTCTTCGAGGCGCAAGAAACAGAACTTGCGACGTTGGAGCAGCGGCTGGAGGCGGCGTTCGCAAAGACTTTCGGCCGCCACGTCGACATCATCGTGCGCCGCGCCGACGGCTGGCTAAGGCTGGCGGCCGGCAATCCGTTCCCAGCTGAATCGGCTGAGACCGCGGACCAGGTGGCGGTGCGCGTGATGCGAGCGCCCGTTCCCGCCGAGACCGCCGTGGCGCTTGAGGCATATGCCGGCAAGGACGAGAAGCTGCGGATTGTCGGCGGCGACATCTGGATCGTCTTTTCCCGCGAGATGCCGAGTTCGCGGCTGCTTGCGGCGGTGAGCCACAAACGTCTCGGCATCGGCACCTCGCGCAACTGGAATACCGTGCGCCGCCTGGCCGAAATGATCGCAGAATGAACGGGGCGGCTCGCGCCGCCCCGACACCGGTCAGGCCTTGGCTATCCTGGCTCTGGCACCGAGTGCCATCGTGCGCAGCACGTAATAGATGACGCCGGCAATTGCCACGCCGAAGAACCAGCCATAGACGCCCCACCAGGACGGCAGCAGGCTGGTGAAGTTGGGCAGGATCGAGGAGAAGACCGCGCCGATACCGGCGGCGATGAAGGCATTGACATGCCAGCCGCCCTGAAAGCGGAATTCGCCATTCTCCCTGTAGAGCGCCTCGACGTCGACCTCGCCCTTCCGGATCAGGTAATAGTCGACCATCATCACGCCGAAGATCGGCCCCATCGTCGCGCCAATGATGTTGACGAAGGAGGCGGCACTGCCTTCCCAGGGCGCGAATGGATAGAGCACCAGCGCGATCAGCGCCGCGATGTAGCCGCCCTTCTTGAAGTCGATCTGGCGTGGAAAGACATTGGAAAAGTCGAAGGCCGGCGACACGAAGTTCGCCACCACATTGATGCCGAGCGTCGCCACCGCAAAGGTCAGGGCTGCGAGCGCCGCCAGGAACCAGCTGTCGAATTTCGCCGAAATCTGGTCGGGATGCAGCAGCACCTCGCCATAGACGTCGAAGGCGGTGATCGTGGTAACGCCTGCGACCAGCGAGAACAGGATAAGATTGACCGGCAGGCCCCAGATGTTGCCCTTGCGCAGCGATGCCTTGTCCGGGGCGTAGCGCGCGAAATCGCAGAAGTTGAGATAGAGCGCGGAGAAATAGGTCACCCAGATTGCGGCCACCGCAAACAGCGAGGTCCAGGAGCCCGGCGTGCCCGGCACGCCCGCGTCCTTTGTCTTTTCCAGCAGCACATCCATCGGGATGTCGCTGGTGAAAGCGAAAGTGCCTGCCTTGATGCAAAGATAGATCGCCAGGATCAGCATCATCACCCACACCGCCGGTCCGGCCCAATCCTGGAAGCGGCGCACCGTTTCCATGCCTCTCTGGATGATCAGGAGCTGCAGCGCCCAGATGACGGCGAAGCAGATCACCTCGAGCCCGGAGTGGCCGAGGAAATGGGTGCTCTGGTTGAAGTCGGCGAACCATTGCGAGCGGATCAGCAGGGCTACGATCGCCCCGGAGGCGGCCGCCGTCTGCGCGCCGTACCAGAAGCAGGCGACGATGGCGCGCACCAGCGCCGGTATGTTGGCGCCCCAGATGCCGAAGGAGGCACGCGCCAGGACAGGGTAGGGCACCCCGGTCTTCACGCCGGCATAGCCGACCAT
This sequence comes from Mesorhizobium sp. M0185, assembly GCF_040322175.1. Lineage (NCBI taxonomy): Bacteria > Pseudomonadati > Pseudomonadota > Alphaproteobacteria > Hyphomicrobiales > Phyllobacteriaceae > Mesorhizobium > Mesorhizobium sp. M0185. The sequence continues at coordinate 208,881 of NZ_JAMYSY010000003.1, forward strand.
GTTCATTAACGCATAGATGATCAGCGAGCCGATACCGATGGCGATGATGAAGTTGACGAAGCCGCCGCAGAACAGGAACAGGCTGGCAGCGAGATAGTAGCCCCACAGGCTGTGGACGTCCGACGTCCAGACGTTGAAGATCGAGAACGGTCCCCAGTTTCGAACCTTCGCCGGTGCGAGATCCTCATTGTACAGGTCCGGTGATGCGTCTTGTATGGTCATTGCTATGTCCTCCCCTTGTTACCGCACGCGCCTCCACGCATGGCACGCAGGTTAAGCCTGACGCAGGGGAACCGGCAAGCAGACGATTTGCCGGCGTTGGGCTTAAAGTCATTCAATGAGAAACGCGCTTATCGGCGTGGCGTCGTTGAGCTTCTAGCGCCGACGATTCGGGGGGTGACACCGATCGCTCGACCTAAGCTCCCGAGTCCACCTTGTACGTGATCAGGGCGGCAAGCTTTTTGGGCGCTTGTGCGCGATAACTCTCATCGAGCCATGACTTCAGTTGTCCGATCGGTGGCAGTTCGTCCGGTGCTGGTTCGAATGTCACCCATCCGCTCTTGCCAAGGCCGTACTCCGCCGGCGACGCATAGTGGAGCTTTCTCGCCTCGTCGCCGCTGTAGGGGAGTTTGAGGGAGATGCTGAACGGTTCGCCTTCCAGGCTCAAATAAGCAAAGGTCTTGCCTTTCACCGCGAGATCGTCGTGACCAGGCCACGGACTCTTTGTCTCGGCGCCCGGATAGGTGAGGCCGAAGGCGCGCAGTTCCTTGAGAACGGCATCGGTCGAAGCGCGCGATTTCCTACTCATCAACTCTCCTCCATCGCTGTCAGCGGCTTACGGTCCGGCTTCGAGAAAAGCCCGGGCAAAACCGGGCTGCACGGCTTCTATCGTTCCATCGGGCAACTTCAAAAGCCGGTCGATTGCGATGCCGTAGAACCGCAATCGGCCCTCGAGCAGCCGCGCTGCTTCGTCGATATTACCCTGTTCGGCCTGTAGCAGGGCGCGGTGCATCACGTCCCGAAAGGTCAGCCGGAGTTGCAGGAACATCTCGGCAAAAGCTTGCGGGTCGGGCACGTCGAGAATGCCTTCCTCGCTTCCCTTCCTGAGCAGATTTGTGATTATCGGCTCGGCCAGTTCCCTGGCCGCCTGGTCGACCCGATGGAAGAGGGCAAGGTTCTCGGGCCGGAACACGACGAAGAACGTTTTTCGCAATTGCGGGGCAAGCTCGATGTTCAGCCGTCGCGAGCCGGCAAAGAGCGCATTGAGCCGGCCAATCCCATCGAGTGACGGGTCGTCGAGGAGGGGTTGCAGCTCGGCAAGGCTGTCACGTGCGAGACGTCTGGCGAGCGCCTCCAGCAGGGCCTCCTTCGACGCGAAATAGTGATAGAACGCACCCTTCGACAAGCCGGCCTCGCGGATGATGTCGTTCACCGTCGTGTTGTCGTAGCCATGCTCGAAGAAAAGCCGCTGGGCACAGTCGAGGAGCTCGGCGGATCGTATCTCCGGCGGCTTTATTACTCGGGGCAAAATCAACCTCAAAAAGTACAGGGGGCAAGAGGAGCACGAACCGTTTCTTTATGCAACTTTTATAGACCGACGGTCGGTCTAATGCTATGTCTGCCACCGCTCCGACGTTCGCATTCGATGGTGGAGGGAGAGCTTCTTGCGACGGATACGTTGGACTGTCGGCATCGTTCTTGTCGCGGCGACTGCTGCTTTCGGCGCTTGGTATGTGTTGCAGCCGGCCAAGGTTTCGGTCGTGACGCCACAACGCGGCGACGCGGCGGAAATTGTCTATGCGAGCGGCTCCGTCGAGCCGCGAACCTGGGCCAAGGTGGCTCCCGTGGTTCGCGAGCGGATCGTCGAGCAATGCAATTGCGAGGGGTCGCGAGTTAGGCAGGGCGACGTACTCGCCAGGCTCGACGACAGTGAAGCGCGGGCGGCGCTTGGCGAACTCGAGGCGCGTCAAGCACTTGCCCAGGAAGAGCTCCGGAGGCTGACCGTGCTTGCCGAAAGGCGTGCGGCAAGCCAGCAGGCGCTCGATCGCGCGCAAAGCGAGCTTGGCCAGATCGAAGCGCTGGTTGCCGGACAGAAAGCGCGGCTCGACACCTACGTCTTACGAGCGCCGAGCGCCGGCGTCGTGCTCAGGCAGGACGGGGAGGTGGGTGAGGTCGCCGAACTCGGCACGGTGTTGTTCTGGGTCGGCGAGCCGAAGCCGCTCCTGGTGGTCGCCGAGGTCAACGAGGAGGACATTCCACGGGTCGAGATCGGCCAGCGCGCGCTGCTTAAATCCGACGCGTTCCCTCGGCAGAATCTGGAAGCGGTGGTCGACAGCATCACGCCCAAGGGCGATCCGGTGACGAAGACCTATCGCGTCCGCTTCCGCCTGCCGGACAATACGCTGCTTCGCATAGGCATGTCGACCGACGTGAACATCGTCATCCGCGTCTCGAAAAACGCGCTGCTGATCCCGTCCGTCGCGATCGAAGGGAACAATGTGTTCATGGTCGAGGGCGGCAAGGCCGGGCGCCGTGAAATCCGCACGGGCATTCGTGGCACCAATGGCGTCGAGGTACGGTCAGGCATCGACGAGAAGGCCAGCATCGTCTCGCCCTATCCCGCTGACCTCGGCGACGGTGCGCGCGTGAGCATCGCCGCCGCGCAGGAGAGATAGGCAACGATGGCGCTGATCGTCGACATTGCCGTAACGCATATCGCCGGCCGCGGCCGCCAGACGCTGGTCGCCATAGTCGGCGTCGCGGTGGGTGTCGGCTTCTCAATTGCGATGGCGGCGCTGATGCAGGGCGGGCAGGACGATTTCGTCAGGCAGCTCGTCGACACGATGCCGCATGTCGACATCACCGACGAGCAGCGCACCGCCCGCCGGCAGCCGGCCGAGGACTACTTCGAGACCGCCGCCATCTCGGGGCTCCGGCCACGCGACGATCGACGCGGCATTATCAACCCGACCGCCGCGACCTCTTGGCTGGAGAGCTGGATTCCCGGCCGGTTCGCAGCAAGCCTCAAGACGCAGGGCGTGATCCGCTATTCCAGCCGCGAAGTGGGCGCAGCTATCATCGGGGTCGATCCGCAGCGCGAGACCGGCGTTTCACCGATCGTCGGAGAGTTCGTCGAAGGCAGCTTTTCGGAACTTGCCGCGGGCGGCAACAACGTGCTGATCGGCAACACGATGGCGAGCCGGCTCGGTGCCGGGTTCGGCGATACGATAACGGCGGTCTCCTCGGAAGGGCTCACGCGCAATTTCAAGATCGCCGGCCTTTTCCACACCGGCACCACCGCGCGCGACGAAGGCGAAGCTTATGTGCTTTTGAAGAACGCGCAGATTCTCTCAGCGCGGCCAAACGCCATCAACGAGATCCGCATCAAGCTCGACGACCCCAACCGCGCTCCGGCGGTGGCGCATCGTGCAGAGGCCGAACTGGGCTACAAGGCCGTGGCGTGGCAGGAGGCCAATGAATCGATCCTCGAAGCACTCGTCGTGCGCAACGTCATCATGTACACCGTCGTCGGCGCGATCATGCTGGTTGCTGGCTTCGGCATCTACAACATCATCTCCACCATCACGCACGAGAAGGCGCGCGACATCGCCATCATGAAGTCGCTTGGCTTCCCGGAGTCCGACATGCGCCGGCTCTTTTTGCTGGAAGGCGTGGCGATCGGCGCTGCCGGCTCTGTGCTCGGCGGGGTGCTTGGCTTCTCCATGACCTATGCACTGTCGCTGGTGCGTTTCGAGATCGCCGCGACTGGCCAGGAGATGACCCGGCTGCCGATCGCTTGGAGCTTGATGCACTACGTCATCGCGTCGGCTTTCGCGCTGGGCTCGGCGGCAGTGGCCGGCTACCTGCCGGCGCGCCGTGCGGCGCGCCTGAACCCCGTCGAGATTATCCGAGGCGCGTCATGAGCGCACTCATCGAGACCGAGAGACTGACCCGCATCTTGCCCGAGACGGTCCCCGTTACGCTGGTCAAGGACATCACGCTCACGATCAACGACAACGAATTCGTCACCGTGACCGGTCCCTCCGGCTCCGGTAAGTCCTCGCTGCTCTATCTGCTTGGGTTGCTCGACCGGCCGACAGGCGGGACCTTGAGGATAGGCGGACGCGATAGCGAGCCTATGAATGAAAGGGAGCGCGCGCAGACACGGCTTTCGACGCTGGGCTTCGTCTTCCAGTTTCATTTCCTTCTGCCGGAATTCACGGCGCGCGAAAATGTCGAAATCCCGATGCGCAAGCTTGGTCGGCTGGCCCGACCCGTGATGCGCGAACGGGCGGGCGAGTTGCTGTCATCCCTTGGACTCGGCGAGCATCTCGACAAGCGGCCTGACCAGCTCTCCGGCGGCCAGCGTCAGCGCGTCGCGGTGGCACGTTCGCTCGCCAACGACCCGCCGCTTATCCTCGCCGATGAGCCGACGGGGAGCCTCGACAGCAAGAGCTCCGAGCAGGTCTTCACGATCCTGCAGAATCTGGTGCGCGAGCGCGGCAAGACCGTCGTGGCGGTTACGCACGATCTCGACATGGCGGCGCGCATGGATCGCCGCATTCACATCGTGGACGGCAAGATCGAATAAGGCGTGTTGATATTCAGATGATCAAGAGACCGGCAAGGCCTCGAAATTGGCCTCGAGCCAGGCTATTGCGCCGGTCACGTCGTCGAGGGCATAGTTTGCGGTCGTCGGTCCGTTCGGCTTCACGCGGATGGAGATGCCGCCAATTTTATTGATCGCCTCGAAACCGTGTTCGTCCGATGTATCGTCTCCGAGGAATATCGGCCGCCCGCCGACAAAGGGCGGAATGTCCATGAAACGCCGGATGGCAGCACCTTTGACGGCTTCCAAAGGCATGAGCTCGACGCCGGCGTTTCCCGGAAGCACCCGATAACCCTTCGGAAGCCGGGCCAATGCCTGTTCGACGAGCTGGATTGCGGGTGCAAGCAGTTGCGGTGCTGCTCTTGTATGAACGGCAAGGACCGGCCCCTTGCGCTCGACATAGACCTTGCCGCTGCCCAGTTCGGCCTCGATCTCGTCCGCAAGGGCGGCGATGTCGGCCGGCGCGTCGGCGGCATCGATCGGACCGCTCGGCGTCAGCCGGTGCTCCAGCCCATACAGTCCGGCGATCCGCAGCTTCAGCGGATGGAACAGTTTGTCCACGGCGGGAATCGATCGGCCGGTGATGAAGGCGACCGCACCATCCAGCCGCCGCTCGATGCGTTCGAGCAGATTGCGCAATTCCTCGCCGACGAACACCGCGTCGGGATGGGCAGCGTGTTCCAGCAGGGTTCCGTCGATATCGAGGAACAGCGCCCATTGCCCTTCCGACAGGTTCAACGCCGGCGGTTGTTCAAAGCTTTTCACGACGCTGCCTTCCGAGCCCGCTCGAACATCGAGATGACGTTGTTGGTGTTCGATGGCGGGCGCTCGCCGGTTCCGGTCACCCTGTCGAGATCGCCGCGTTTTCGCAGGCGCGCGGCGTCCAGCAGCATACTGCCGGCCCAGCGGTAGACATTGTTGTCGCGGACCATCTCGCGCATCGGCCGCAAACGTTCGCGCTGCTCTTCCGGCGTCATCGTCAGCGCCTGCAACAGCGCCTCGCTCATCATGGCCGCATCGTAGGGGTTGACGATCAGTGCTTCCAGCAGTTCGCGCGAGGCACCGGCGAAGGTGCTGAGCAAAAGCACGCCCTGTTCGTCGTCGCGCGCTGCGACGAATTCCTTGGCGACAAGGTTCATGCCGTCATGCAGACTGGTGACCATACAGATGTCGGCGGCGCGATAGACCTCGTAGACCTGCTCCTGCCGATGATGTTCGGCGACCATCAGGATAGGGCTGTATGTCTCGCTGCCATAGCGCCGGTTGAGCTCCTCGGCACAGCGGCGGCATTCGTCGTGGAGTTGCTGGTAGGCGGGCAATGTCCCCCGGCTCGGCGCGGCGATCTGCAGGAAAACCACCTTGCCTATCCATTCGGGATATCTCGTGAACAATTCGTCCAAGGCATGGAAGCGATCGAGAATGCCTTTCGTGTAGTCGAGGCGCTCGACGCCAACGCATAGTTTGGTATCCGCAGACAGGCCGAATCTGTCGCGCACGCTGGCGCGGCACTCCTCCACAGACGGCAGTTTTGCCAGCAATTGGGCCGGCCATTCTATGGAAATGGGATAGGCGTGGACCAATGTGGTCTGCCCACCATAGGAGATTGCCGCGTCTGCCCGTTCGATCCGGCTCTCCAGAAAGCGGTCGACACTTTCGGTGAAGTTGTTGGCATGGAATTGGGTATGAAAGCCGATGATCGAACTGCCGAGCAGTCCTTCCAGGATCCGCTCACGCCACGGACAGATGCTGAATACTTCCGAATTGGGCCAAGGGATATGCCAGAAGGTGATGACTATCGCGTCCGGCAGGCGCTGGCGGATCATGCGCGGCAGCAGCGCGAAATGGTAGTCCTGCACCAGCACGATCGGCCGTTCGTTGCGGGCTTCGGCAACCACCGTATCGGCGAATTTGCGGTTGACGGCCTCGTAGGCGTCCCAGTCCGAGGCGCGAAACACGGGGCGGGTGAAGGCGATATGGCAAAGCGGCCATAGGCCCTCATTAGCGAAGCCCAGATAATAGCCCTGATATTCCTCCTCCGTCAGCCAGACCCTGCGCAGCGTGTAGGACGGATTGCCTGGCGGCACCTGCACCCGGTCGTCCTTGTCGACGGTGAGGCGGTCTGCCGTGCCGCCGCCATAGGCGATCCAGGTGCCGGCACAGGCGCGGGTGATGGGCTCGAGTGCCGAAACCAGCCCGCTGGCCGGCACCAAAAGTTGGACCCCGTCGTCCTTGATGTTGTGGATGTAGGGTTCGCGGTTGGACACCACGATGACCTGTGCGTCCGGCAGGTCGTCGGCCAGGATCTTGCGCAACGTGTCGGGCGACCATGTGACCAGTGCCGCATCGGCCGACTGGCCGTTCTTTTCGAACTCGCGCAGCACCTTGCGTGCCGCTTCCGACGCGACATCCTCGCTCGGCGTGTATGCGGCCGCCGTTGCGCGGCCGCGACGCTGGCGGGATATCGACAGGAGAATGGCAAAAGCAGAAAAGCCAAAACTTGCAATCAGCAAAACCCAGAGCAGGTTTACAGTATAATCTGACATGGAATGTGATCTCGCCTCCGGCCGGCCGATAGCCGTTTTTTATTTGTTTTCTGGTTCGCCGCCATATGACAGCAACACCATCCCCGCCCCGCCCATTTTTGCAACGCACAAAGAGGCTATCGGTTCCGGGACGATTGCAATGCCGCACGTCATTTTCAATGCGCCGCAGCGCGGCGGCATCAAGTGCGCACGATGAGCGGCACCATCCCCTCATACCGATCGGCGAGAAAGGCAACGACCCGGTCGCCGACACGCTGGAATGTGAGGTCGACCACTGTCGAGCCGACACCTAGATGCCGCAATGTCAGCGTGTCGATGCCGATCGGCAGCCTTGGGCGGGTGACCCGGATTTCGCTGTTCCAGCCGTCGATTTCGAGCCCAAGGCAGGCCTGCATCAGCATGAAGGCCGATCCCGCCGACCAGGCCTGCGGCAGGCACGCGACGGGATAGGCGATGGGCGCTTCGCCCGGCGACCGGGTAAAGCCGCAGAACAGTTCCGGCAGCCGCATGTTGAAATGGACAGCCGATTCGAACGTGCCGCTCATCAGCCGGACCACACTGTCGCGCACGCCATAACGTGCCAGGCCGGCACCGCACATGGCGGTGTCGTGCGGCCAGATCGAACCATTGTGGTAGGACATCGGATTGAAGAATATCGCATCGTCGGCCAGCGTCCTCACTCCCCAACCAGAGTGGAACGACGCAGAGAGCAGCTGATCGGCGACCATCTGCGCCCGTTCCGGCTCGGGCAGCCCGACAAAGAGAAGATGGCCGGCATTCGACGTCCGTACCTTGCAGAGCTCGCCTGCACCATCGATCGCCAGTGCATAGAAATTGAGATCGTCCATCCAGAAATGGCGTTCCACCGCGGCGCGCATGGTTTCGGCGCGTTCCTCCCAATGATCGGCCTTGTCGTCCTCGCCGCGGCGGCGGGCGAGCGCCGCCAGCCCACGGAACGCGGCAAAGACGTAGCCTTGCACCTCGACCAGGGCGATCGGCCCCTTGGGCATGCGGCCATCGGCATGGAAGACGGAATCGAAACTGTCCTTCCAGCCCTGGTTGGCAAGGCCGGTCTCGGCGCCGCGCTGGTAGGTAACGAAGCCGGTCGCGCGGCTTGTCTCCTCCGTCCATTCGGCCGCTGCACAGAGCGATGGCCACAGGCTGTCGACGAACGCCATGTCGCCGGTACGATCCGCATAGGCGCAAGCGAGATGAATGTAGAGCGGCGTGGTATCGACGCCGCCGTAATAGCGGCCGAACGGGAGCTCCCGCAGTGCCGCCATCTCGCCCTTGCGGGTCTCGTGCATGATCTTGCCCGGCTGCGAATCGCTGAACGGCGACGTTTCGGTCGCCTGATGCTGGGCGAGAAAGGCGAGTACGCCGCGCGCCAGCCCTGGATTCAACCACAGCATCTGCAATGCGGAAATCACCCCGTCGCGGCCAAATGCCGTCGAGAACCAGGGTATGCCGGCATAGGGGTAGGGTCCGGTTGAAAGCTCGGTGGTCAGCAACGCCACGTCCGCGCGCGCGCGTTCGATCCAGTCGTTGAAGACGCGGCCGGAGCTGTGCACCGTCGCGCCGTGGCGGCGTTTGGCGCGCATGCCGAAGCGAGCGCGGGCGGCGGCAGCCCGAAAACGGTCGCGGTCGGGTGTCTCCGCCACTTCCGGGCCGACCTCGATATAGAGGACCTCGCTGCTGCGCTTCGTCACCGCAACCAGGAAATCCGCGCGGCTGGCGGTCAAATTGTCCGGCGCCTGCGAGAACGAGATCGCTGACAGGCGCACGAGCTGGTCCAGCCCGTCATATCGAAGCACCACGGATGTCGGACTGGTCTCGGCGGCGTGGGCTATTCCGCGCTTGAGCCGGGTCGAACCGCGCACCTCGAACATGTCGCGGAAATCTGCTGCGAAATGCAAGGAAACCCGAATGGCCGACGATTCCTGGCTGTAGTTGGAAAGGGTGATGCGCTCGAACAGCCGGTCCTGCCAAAGCAGCCTGACGCGTTCTATGTGGATCGCGCCCTGCGGAATGTCGCGACCACCGACACTCTGGATCGGCAGATTGGTCAGGTTCGAGGTGAAAAGCACATTATCCTGGCTGAGCGAGGCGCCGAGCAACGACATTTGCCGGCCACCGACCGTCAGCCGGAATTCCGAAAGCACACGCGTGTCGTCTCGGAAAAAGCCATCGCCGGCGCCGCGGATGTCGCCATAGGCGTCGGCCACCGCGAAGCAGTCGGCTTGCTTGAGGGCGAACAGCCGGTGCGGCTCCCGGGGCGCAACCTCGTCGAGGGAGGCAAGGGCTACGGCGGGATCAAGCTTACGCTCGTCGAGTTGATTCATACGTCACAAGCTCTGTCGTTTCGTTCCAACGTCCACAATGACGCCGATCAGGACGCTCTCGCTTCACCGGGAGTACCGATCAGGCGCGCATAGGCAGCCACATAGTCGTGGGCCATTCTCGTGGCAGAAAAACGGTTTTCGAACACGGCTCTCACCTGTCGCCTGTCGAGGCGCAGCAATTCCGGTATCGAGGTGACCGCGGCATCGACCGTATCGACAAGGAAACCGGTCACGCCGTGGTCGATGATCTCCGGCAGGGCACCGCATTTCCAGGCGATTACCGGCGTGCCACAGGCCATAGCCTCTATCGCGGCAAGACCGAACGGCTCCGGCCAATCGATCGGAAACAGCAGGCCGGCCGCCTTGCCGAGGAATTCCGCTTTTCTGTCCTCTTCGATCTCGCCGATATAGTCGACACGGTCGCCGTCGATCAGCGGCTCGACCGTGTCGTGGAAAAAAGCGCGGTCGTCGTCGCCGATCTTTGCCGCAAGCTTCAGTTTCAGCCCGGAGCGCAAGGCGATCTCAATGGCACGCTCTGGGCGCTTGTCGCGCGACAGCCGGCCGAGAAAGGCCAGATACGGCTCGTCCACCTCCGTCTCGAAAGTCGGCTTGTACATATTGATCGGTAGCCCGTGATGGATGGTCGCCAGCCAATTGGCCCTGGGTAGCCCGGTTCTCTGGCTGCGCGAAATCGAGATCATCGGAAAGCGCGGAAAATGTTCGTAGGCCGGGGCCAGGTCGACATAGTCGAGCCTGCCATGCGGTGTCGTCACCGTCCGGTCGGGCATGTGTTCGAAGAAAGGAAAATGCAGGAAGTGGCTGAGATGGAAATGGATGATGTCGAACTGTTGCGCACGGCTCCTCACCTCGGCGAGCATCGAGAGATGCGCCGCGGTTTCGGATTTGTGCGGGCGTGGATCGAGACGGAGCGCGCGCTCGCGACACGCCACCAATTTCGCCGACGTCTTGGTATCGCCGCTGGCGAACAGGGTCACGTCATGGCCAAGCTCGAGCAATCCTTCGGTCAGATAGGAGACGATGCGCTCCGTCCCTCCATAGAACCGGGGTGGCACGGATTCATGGAGCGGCGCCACATGGGCTATTCTCATGTTTTGGCATTTCCCTCAAAAAGACTGCTCGTGGCATCGAAATGCATCAGCCGCGCTAACGTTCCCGTACAATGGCAAGATGTCACCCAATTGGGGCAAGATGTCACCCAATTGAAGCTGCCGGGCGCTTCCACCGCTGCTCGTCTCGTCCAGCCAACATTTTTCAGGCCAAGCCCTCTTTTGCCGGGAACCAAAGTCGGGTTCGCGAGTTTAGTGGGGTTCGATCGCACGCATCCGGTCGACGGGGAGGAAATGATGGACCGCTTGCAATTCTTTTCGCCCGTGCGGATTTTGCGCGGACAGGGACAGCCCGTGGAGGAGATCGACAGCGTTGCCGAAGCAATGGCATTCTTGCGAAAATGGCCGGCCGGGCGGCGCGGGCCGGTTTACCAGTGCGCCGTGAATTGCTGCGCTGCGGCCATGGCCGGCCGGATGTCGGCCGAGGAAGCGCGAAAGGCTTTTGCCGGCTTCGCCCGGATCACCCGCCTGCTCGAGGGCGATCGGCCGTTACCGATGAGCGGCGAGGATCGGCATCGCGATCACGCCTTGAGGCGATAGCACCGACTGCCGCAGATCGTCCGAGCAAGGATGGCATTCAGCCGGAGCACCCGATCGGCGACCGACGAGCAACGCCGGCAAGGTGTCGTAGAGCGCTGCCCAGTAGGGGGCGTAAAACTCACACCGGTATTCCGGCACTATCCAGTAGTGCCGCTTGAGCTGCTGGCGCCGCTCGATCCGCCGCTGCTTGAGCCGCCGATGGGCCTCTTGTTGACGTTGCGTGGGGAGGGATGGTTGTTAGCGCCCTCGTTTACATTTTCGCAGGTGCACTTGCGCTGATATTTGGTGCCGAAGGCACTGCCTTCATTGCTCGCCTTCTGGCAGACCGACCCATGGCAAATCAAAGTCGCTTCGGTTGTCACGGGGGTAAGGCCCGTGATGACTAGTGCGGTTGTCGTGGCTGCCATGGCCATGATTGTGAACCGGAGTAAATTCCGAAAATTTGCATAGATACCTCGCTTTCTGACGCCTCGCTTCTCGGGCTCACGCCCAAGCGTCCTCGTTGTCGAGTGGGTGTTTGCGACAAGCCCGCATACGGATCGCTTACGCCTCAGCGGTCGGGGCTCAGGGGCGGCATAAAAAGTTGGACGAAGCGCAGACAATGGTGCCGCATTGCGGTATTTCGACCGGAAAAGGCCAAAGATGCACTTTTGGGGGAATGGAAAATGTCGAAACGGCTTAGACTGGTGCTGGGAACGGCCGGCGCAATTGCCGTCGCCATTGTCTGGGGAATCATCGCCACGTCGATGGGTGTGCCATCGATTCTGATCACTCTAGGAGCGGTCGCGATCGGCGCGGGCATCTACAGCTATGTCGATCGAAGCCGAAGCTGATCCGGTTATCAGGTACGGGCATAGCGCAAAAATCCCACGGTCGCAGACTGTCTGTGCCAATGCTCAGTGTACGAAAATTACCAACGACAGCGTTCTGTGGAATGAGTGGCCTGCCGAAGCTATTGTGGTGGCGGTCCGAGACACCCCGCCTCGGGTCATTGGCTCACCCAGCCGAGTGGTCCGCTGCTACCCAATGGCAGCGGACCTTCATCCGGAGGACAGACCCGGAAGACGGACATTGTGCCGAATCGAGGGAGAACGATGGTCGTTGACGAGATTGCCGCGCGGCGCCTGAAAATTCTGCTCGAGCAATACATGGAGACCAGGAAGAGGCGCCACGATGCGGTTTCCACCGCAGCGGCTGAGATCGCGATCAGGGCTGTCATGCCGAATTGCCCGGTCTCCGGAAAAGCCCTGGACGACATGATTGCGGCATGTGCGTTCGAACACGGGCTGGGGGTGCTGTTCGATCAACCTGACGCATGAAGGCCTAAACGCCATGAATCCGAACGCCAAAATCGCACGGTGCTGTCGTGCACAAATCCGACGCTGTTCCTGAGGCGCTCGCCACTAATGCGCATCGCGTCGATCGGCCTCATGCGACGCGCTTTAAGTGCTTGTTTTTGTGCATGTCGTTGCCGCTAAACCGCTGCACAGTTTTGCGCGACATGCATTAGAGAAACCGACCGACCGGAGCAGCCATGCCGAGATATTTTTTCCATTTCCGAAACAATGAGGGCCGCTTGACGGAAGATTTCGAAGGTCAGGAGTTGGACGGTTTGTCCGCGGCTCAGGATAACGCAATGGCTTCGGCCAAGGAAATCCTGGCCGAGGGTCTGCTCAGCGGCGGCCCAGTCCTGACAGGCCTTTCCTTCGAAATCTGCGACGAGAACCGGAAGCTGCTTTTCCGATTTCCATTCTCGGAAGCTGCCGAAAAGGCCGGCGCTCGACCTTGATTGGCCAAAAAGCCCGGCGATGCGGGCTTTGATCGAGCCTGGCTGAAAAACCGCATGTCGTGGCAAGACGGTCGTTGGTGCAAATCAGCACCATAGGCAAATTAGTAGCATAGCTGCCGGCACAAAGCAAGAACAAATATGGCTTGCCTTGCCGACGGGCCATTACTTATGTCCCTGCGTGTGCCGGCCCGGGCTATCGTGCGTTTCAGGAACTCGAGGGCAGGCACGGGTAGGGGGCGCCAAGCGACGTTGCCATTTCCAACCAGTATGTCGATTTGTCGGGGCCGGGTGTTCGTCAACTTACCGAAACGTCTTCGCAGGATGCTGTGATCAGGAGTTCCTTTCTCCCGCGGTTGCGTTTACAGGACGCTCAGGACAGTGTCGTTTGCGCGCCAGCAACTGGACCGAGTTAGGCCGGGCGCACGGTCCCCCTCCGTCAAGGAAAACTAGTTCGGCGCCGTTTTTGGAGAACAATGATTTGTGGTGGTCAAATAAGCAAAAGAGATTCAAGGGAACGTGGGACGACAGACTGGACGGCCTATTCTCAGCAGAGGTCGACTACGCCGGGAAATCCATTCTCGATGTTGGCTGCAACATGGGTGTTGTCGCCTATGAGATATCCAAGCTAGGACCGAGTGCGATCCATGGGATCGACATTCTCAAGCCGCATATCGAGACGGCCAGGATGATCTTCCTGGGTTGTCCGGTCCAAAGCCGGTTCGATTGTCTCGATCTTGGCAGCCGGAAGCTGCAAAATGTTCTCCAACCGCAGTACGACATTGTCATGCTGCTGGCGGTCTACCATCACATGCAGTGGAGCCTCGGCGCGGACAAGGCGCGACGCGTGCTGTGCGACATCGCCGGGCGTGCTCAAACGATCGTTGCCCGCGTCCCTCCTGGCAAGGATAACGAGATGATCGCGGTGCTTTCGGATGTGGGCTTTTCAATCAAAAGCAATCACACATCGCCTCTTGGAAGCCATCTCATGGTCCTCGCGAAACACTGACCAGGCATAGCGCGGCCGACGACGAATGGCGCAAGAGCCGCGTGGCTGGGGTCCGCTATGCTCGCATGCGAGGAACCGACGGTCATAAGCCGATGACGTGCAAGGATCCGGTTCGGCATTGACTGCGCTCGGGAACGAAGCCACAGACAGGTGATCGAAACCGTCTCGCGCTTCAAGATAACGCGAAGACCGGACGGGATCGCAACGGGCGGCGACGAGATGATTACAAAGAAACGAGTGTCAACGGCCCCAGCATATCCGCTGATCAAGCGTCTGATTGGCGAAAATCTGCCGCCGCACAAGATGCTGTATGTGACAGGTTTGCTGTGCTCGATCGCCGCTGCTGCGGCGACCGGCGCGGCGGCCTGGATCATGAAAGTCATGATCAACACCATCTATGTCGAGCGAGACGCTGCCGCTGTATCGGGTATCAGCGCCGTCATCATCGGCATTTTCCTGGTCAAGGGCATAGCTGCCTACTGCCAGACCATCACGACGGGAAAGATTCGCCGGGCTATCGTTTCGGACCTGCAAAACCGGCAATTTTCCCGAATGGTGTATTTCGACATCAGCCGTTTCGCGAACCAGCATCCGGCAAAATTCATCTCCAAAATCATGTTCAACGCGCGCGCCGGGGCGACCGTTATTCTCACCCTCACGAGCAGCGCCGTCTCTGATCTGCTGACCCTGATTGCCTTGGCCAGCGTCATGGTCAAGCAGGACCCGGTGATGTCGCTGATATCCGTGGCGGTTCTGCCGATGCTGTTCCTGTCAGTCGGCGCGATAACAAGGAAGCTCAAGGCGCTGGCGAGGGGCGAGACGGAATTGGCCGCACAAGTCCAGTCGATCGGCACGGAAGCCGTCGAAGGCATCCGCACCATCAAGTCCTTCCAGCTCGAGGACAAGGCCGTCGCCAGCTTTGCAAAGGCCGTCCGCAAGATGGAAAGACGTGGCATCCAGATCAATCGGACGTCAGCATTGATGAGCCCATTGATGGAGACCGGCGGCGGCGTGATCATCGGGCTTTTCGTTATGTACGCCAGCTGGCAGACGCTCGGCAACGGCAAGACGCCCGGCGAATTCATGGCCTTCATTACCGCGTTCCTGCTTGCCTATGAGCCTGCCAAGAGGTTGGCCCGGGTCAATGTCGACATCCAGAAGCAAATGGTCGCCGTCGAGCAGATGTATGATTTGATCGACACGCCCGAGCAGCGGCGACTCGCGATCGCGGGCGAGCGTCTGACCGACGTCGATGGTGGTATCCGCTTTGAAGATGTGGCCTTTTCCTATGACGGCAACAGCCCCGCGCTCGAGGGTGTTTCCTTCGACGTGCGACCTCGTGAGAAGCTGGCGATCGTCGGCCGCTCCGGCGCCGGCAAGACCACCATCGTTAATCTGATCCTGCGCCTGATGGAGCCGGACAAGGGCAGGATCCTGATCGACGGAAAGGACATTTCGAAGATCAGCCTGGCCGACGTTCGCGATAACATCGCACTGGTATCCCAGGACGTCTTCCTGTTCGAAGGCTCGATCCGCGACAACATTCGCGACGGCCGCCCGAATGCCACGGATCAGGAAATCGAGTCCGCTGCGAACCTCGCCCGGGTCACCAGCTTTGCTTCGGCGCTCGAAAACGGGCTCGACACGCTTGTCGGGCCAAGCGGCACCAACCTGTCCGGCGGCCAGAAACAACGCGTTGCCATCGCGCGCGCCCTGCTCAAGAATGCTGCGGTAATCGTCTATGACGAAGCGACATCGGCGCTTGACGGTGAAAACGAACGGGCGGTTATGGAGGCAGCCTTCGACAACACATTTCAGCGCACGGTGATCTGCATTGCGCACAGGCTGTCTACAATCAAGGCGGCCGATCGTATTCTCGTGTTTGACGCCGGACAGCTTGTCGATGCTGGAACGCATGACCAGCTTGCCAAGCACAGCGAGATATATCGTTCGATATTCCACCTGGAGACGCCCGATCCGATGGTCGAAAGCGGCAAAAAGCTGCGGCAGAGCGTATTGCGCTGAAGGCCGATGACCAGCTTTTATCACGGTTCCTATGTCCGGTATGTGATTGGTGGACTGGGCCTTCAGGTGCGCCGGTACAAAAAGGCGGTGCGCAGGTTGTTTTTCAGTCCCAAGCAGCCTCGTTCCATTCTTGAGCTGCAGGCCAAGGTTGAGGCCCTGATCGTGCGCAGGGACTGGAAAGGCCTTGAAGCCGGTACCAACGAGATGGCTGTCACGGCCGATCATAATCGCGACCCGGAGCTGATGCAGAAGGCGGGCCAGGCGTTCGAACGCCTTGGCAACTTTGCGCGGGCAGCTGAGCTTCGGCTTTCCGCTCGCCGGCTGCGGAAAGGGAAAAGCGCCAACGAGTGGACCGGCGAGAATCTCGGATCGGATACACTGCTGATCGATCTTGTGGAGGATGACCCGCGCAGCCTTGGCCGGGTTATCCGCCACGCGCGACTGGCCGGCGCTGCCGCTGCCTATGCCCAAAGCGCAACAATTCGGGTCGAGCCGCGCCTGGTATCAATTCTGCAGCGAACGTTCCCGAAGGCGACCGTGGTCCCGGCGCAGCGGGATGTGGTCGGCGACAAACACGCGACTTTCGAAGATCTCGCCTGGGTGTTCGGACGCGACGCCGAAAAGCTTGCTGCCGACTTCGTACCGCTGCGGGCAGATCCTGAACTCGTCGAGACATTCCGCAAGCGCTATCGCTCGATGACGGATCTGCCGCTGGTCGGCCTCTCCTGGGGCAGCAAGTCCCATACCAAGGACGTGCCTGATTTTCCTGAATGGGCACGGTTCATCGCCCAGACGCCAGCGACATTCGTTTCGCTCCAGTACGGGCAGATCAAGCCGGCGTTGCGGCGCCTTCGCAACGGCAACGACGCGCGTCTGATCTTTGACGACAGCGTCGACCAGATGGTCGACATGGATCGTTTCGCCGCACAGGTCGCCGCACTCGATGCTGTCGTGACGATCAGCAATACGGCGGCCCATCTTGCCGGAGCCATTGGCGTGCCGACTGTTTTCCTCATCGACGATAATTTTCAGACGGCATGGCCGGTGACCGGCGACCGGACACCTTGGTATCCGAAGGGCATTGTCATTCGCAAGGAGGGGCGCCCTTGGTCGCTGGTGCTCGACGAGGCCGGCCGGCGGCTCTCGTCGATCCTGACGACGCTTTCCGACGCTCCCCGAGGACGATAGAACATCGCCGTGCAGAACAGACGAACCATCCTTCAGAAGGCAAAAACCGCCGATCTGCGCCCGCAAGGCGCCGTCGGCAAGCGGCTGCAGAAGGTCCTCGAGCGGGCAAAGGAACTTCTTAGACGTCCCTCGCGCCACGCCGACGAAAGCGCCGAACGGCATATGAGGCTGATGGAGGAAAGCGTGCAGCGTGGTGATTGGCAAACTGCTCGCGACCATGCACTGGCGCTTGGCGTGCTTGGCGAGCAGCTTGGCGATCTCGGCCTGATCAAGAAAGCGGGGCGTGGACTGAGGCGTCTCGACGGAGGAAATCGCATCTGGCAGTTGATGGCGGCGAGCAAGCAGCTGCGCGGCAGGCCCGATTGGGATGGCAGTGATCTTGCGGGTCGCACGCTTCTCGTCGATCGTCGCGAAGGCGACCTGGCGATCTTTTTCCAGTTCGCGTCTTTGCTTGGTCCAGCAGCTGCGGCTGCGGGTCGATGCATCGTCTTCGTCGAGCCGCGACTGGCACCGCTTTATCGCAGAACATATCCTGCGCTCGATGTCAGGATTGAAGGGGAAGAGGACATGGCGGCGGTGGACGCCGATGTCGTTGCCGGTTTCGAGACACTCGCAAAGCATTTCTGGCCGGACGACCCGGCGGCACGCGCGCCCTTCGTTCCGCTGGAGCCGGACCGCCGACTGGTTGCCGAGCTGCGCGGCACCTATCTCGATGGCGGCCCAGGTCCCCTGATCGGATTTGCCTGGGGAAGCCTCAACAAGAGCAAGGATCTGCCGGCCCTGGACGATTGGCGGACGCTGTTCAGCAGCCTGCCGGGGCGCCTCGTCAGCTTGCAATATGGCGATGTCGGGCCGGCCCTCTCCGAGTTCGAGCGCCACGCGCCGGGGCGCATCATCCATGACGCTACCGTCGACCAGTTGACGGACATGGACCGCTTTGCCGCCCAAATTGCGGCGCTCGACGCGGTGGTGACGATCAGCAATACCGGCGCCAACCTGGCCGGAGCGCTCGGCGTGCCGACGATTGTCATGCTCGACGACGGGTTTCGACTGTCCTGGCCTGCCTTCGGTGAGACCGTCGCCGTATATCCGAGCGTTCGACTGGTCCGAAAAGGCGGCCGAGCCTGGGCGTCGGCAGTGCAGGAAGCAGGCGGACGGGTCATGCAAATCATCAGCGGAGTTGGCGATGGAAGGTAGCCTACTTCTCGGCCGGTTGCGCCGCGCTGTCGCGCTTGCAGGCTACAAATACAAGGTCTGGTTCCGACGTCACCGCCGGCAGCTCTTCCTTCGCTGGCGCGACGGCGACATTGCCGATCAGATGGCGGATTATCGGCGAAGCGTCGAGTCCCGCGATTGGCCGGCGGCACTGCCGAAAGCCCTGGCTCTTGGATCCATTGCGAAGTCGAAGGGCGAGGTCCACCTGATCGACGAGCTCAGCAAGGCGCTGATGCGGATGGGCGCTTATGGCGCAGCCGCCGAACTCAGGATCGCCCGACGCCACATCGTCAACGGCCGCGTCGATGGCGAGTGGCTGGGCCAGGATATTTCTGGCCAGACACTGCTGATCGATCTGATGGAAACCGAAAAGCAGGGTCTGGCCACCGCGATCCATCATGCGAGTTCCGTCGGCTGTGCCCTGGCGCGCGCCGCCCGCTCCATCGTGCTGGTCGAGCGCCGCCTGGTACCGCTCTTTCAGCGCACTTTTCCGACCGCCGACGTGCGGCCGGTCGGCGCTGGCGGCAAGGCCGCCTATGCCGAGGCGCAGGCCTTCGCCGGCGTCCAGCATCTGACTGCCGTTTTCGAAACCGACGAGGCGACGATCCGCGAGCATTTCGTGCCCCTTAAGCCGGATCCGGCCCGGGTCGCTGAACTTCGCGCCCGCTACCGGAAGGAAGGACGGCCGTTGGTCGGTATCGCATGGGGCAGCTCCAATCCCGGCAAAGACCTGCCGCCGCTTGCCGCCTGGCGAAACCTGATCGGCCGACCGGACCTCCGGTTCGTCTCGCTGCAGTACGGCCAGATCGAGACCGATCTGAAGATCCTGACCGACGGTGAGCCGGAGCGCATTCTTCATGACAGATCGGTCGATCAGCTCGTCGACATGGATCTTTTCGCCGCGCAGGTTGCCGCGATGGACGCCGTGGTGACCATCAGCAATACCGGAGCGCATCTGGCCGGCGCGCTCGGCATCCCCTCGGTTTTCATTCTGGGCGACGGCTTCAAACGCTCCTGGCCGGTCGAGGGCGACCGCACGCCCTACTATCCATCGGCCGTGCTGGTCTCGAAACGGGAACGCCCCTGGTCCGTGGTGATGGGCGAGGCCGAGGCCATCCTGGCGCCATGGATCACAAAAGTAAGTGGCTAATGCATGTCGTCCGAAAGCGCGTCACTGAATACGCTTCGACGCGATGCGCATTAAGGATTCGGCCGCCGGATCGCGGAACGGAGCGCCCGCGTCGAACAGTCGTCGCAACAGGCCAAAAAACATAAGGCATTCCGAACCGGGATATAGTAAAGGCCAATTCGCCCCGCAGAGGATCGCAATTCTTGCCGGCATTTCTGCCTTGTGTTCGAATCAGCCGTAGGCTTAGGCGCCCAGTAATGGGGTTGGTCTGGCCGGCAGCGGTTCGGGCGCCAGCTCTGATAATCTAAAGGAGGTCTCTCCATGTCCTTTCTAAACATGTCCTTTCTAAAATTTTTCCAGGCCAAAGCGCCGCCTCTTCCTCTTATCGTATCCTTTCCAAAATCGGGGCGCACGTGGCTACGTGTCATGCTGGACGATCTCGGAGTTGAAGTTCAATACATTCACGACGGAACCGACCACAAGTTACTTCGACCGATATCGGGCCTAAAGGAGAATAAATCTCGATACAAGAAGAGAAGAACAATAATGCTTGTTCGCGACCCAAGAGATACGGTGGTCTCAGGGTACTTTCAGGTTCAGAAGCGCCACATGCTTCCAGCGGGATCGTTCAGCGATTTTATCAGAAGCGACAATCATGGGATTGAAAAGATCATCAGATTTAATCTGCATTGGTTCGCGGCCATGCCCCGGATGCGCGAAATCCGGTATCTTCAATATGAAGATATGCATCGGGATACGGCTGGTGTCCTTCGCGCGATCCTTGGATTCCTGAACCAGCAGGCTGACGATCGGACGCTTGTCGAGGTGGCGAACAACCGAACGTTCGACAAGATGAAAGTGAGTGAATCGACCGGTGATCTGTCCGATCGATACGGCAAGATACTACAGCCGCGCGATGCGAATGATCCCGAAAGCTTCAAGGTGCGCAAGGGCAAGATAGGCGGTTACGGCGAATATCTTTCCGAGGACGACGTGGCCTTTTGTGACGAGCAGTTGGCTAAGTTCGAATATTGGGAGAAGCTGGACAAGGTTTTTAGCACGAACGGCTTGTGCTACGCTCGCGTCGATAACCGCGCCCGGGTCGCCTTGGGTTAGGGAGCATTGCCGACATGGTGATGCGGACCGGATTCATTTGCGGCTGCGGCCATAGCGGGACGACGTTGATTGCGACGATCCTTGCGTCGCATCCCGACGTCTACCTGCCGCTCCAGGAAACCAACATTTTCTTCAAGTGGACGCCACTGGCCATGTTCCGCTTCTGGAAACTGAAGCGGGCGGCGCTCGATGCTGGAAAGAACGTGCTGCTTGAAAAAACACCGCGGCATATCCGCCGTGTCGCCCGCATTCGCCGGCTCGTGCCCGGCGCGCGTTTCGTCATGCCGGTGCGAGATGGGCGCGACGTCGTAGCGTCCCTGATCAAACGACTTGGCGACCCAGCGGAGGCTCTCGACCGCTGGATCAACGACAATGCGCTGGTTCTTGCGGAACGGGGAAAGCCGGATGTGCTGATCTATCGCTATGAGGACCTGGTCGAGAATCCGGCCAAAGTCGTCGAGCAGATATGCGGCTTTCTCGATGTAACCTTCAGCCCGGATCTCCTCGATTATCACAAGAACCCGCAGCAGTGGTTCAAGCCGACCGACGCCAGCGGCGAGACGCCACATGCGGTGCTCCGGAACCAACAGGTCAATCAGCCGATCTATGACGGGAGCGGAAGATGGCGCTCCGAACTTGGAAACGCCGAGCTACAGGACCTGGTACAAGGACGAGGTGCCCAGCTTATGAAAGCATTCGGTTATGCATGATCGGCATCTGCTTGAAATGCCGTCTACCAATCAATTTTGTCGATCAAACCCGTTTTGAACAGGCTGTGAGCTCCTTCGTACAGCATTGACTGTTCGCTCATCGCGCTGAGAGCGGCTTTACCGCTCGATACCTCATGATACTGGCGATATTTGGAAGCGCCGTTCCAATACTGACCTTCCGCCACCGCGACCTGCGCCTTGTCGTTGAAATCGGCGAAGAACTTGAAATGAAGCAGGCCAGCCAATCCCTTTATATAGTTTCGCCAGTAGGGCAGCGGTGAGTGAATCGACGTAAAAATCGTCTGGCGATCAACATATATCAGAGGAAACTTGGTCAACTTGTGCTGCCTGGCGAAAAGCCGGGTTCTCGGGCCGCCTGTGATCTTGAGATGCCGGGGGCTCCTCGTCACCTCATAGCCGCTGCCGTCGAAATGGTCCGCAACTTGCCATGGCGGCACGATGGGATCGAAGGGTACGTCCCAGATGTTTCCGCTCGGATACATGTCGATCATCGGCGCCAGCAGGCGTGTCATTCCGCGCCGCTTGAGCCAGTCGGCCATCGCACCGAGCGGATGCTGATCCATACCGTCATAGACAAGATATTCGTCCGCATCCACGGTTAGATACCAGCGAGGCTGACCATAGATCTGCACAATCCGCTGACGCCAAAGGTTTCCCAAGTCCGACTGCGAATAGGTGATCGGCGAGCTGAATAGATCGACATCTGGCTGCTCGGCCAGAAGCTCAGCTGTTCCGTCTGTCGAGCGATCATCAAGGACGGCGAATCTGGTGACGCCGAGTTCGCGATAGTGCTTCAGGAACGGGCGTAGCCTGTCCGCCTCGTTGCGGATGACGAGGATCAAGGGCAGGTCATTCGCTTTAAGGGGCGTTATCGGCCGCAGCGATGACACTTCTGCCCGTCTTCCGAAGGTGTGTCTCAGCCGATATATGGCGGTGTCGGTAATCGTCCGGCGGACAATGGCGGGCCAGGTTGCTTTGCTCAAGCCATCGATTCCCCTCATGGCGGTCACCGCCCGGCTGGAGCTGGCGCTGATCCGCTGTTTGCAGTTAATTTCTACATGCAGCACCGTTAGGCAAATCGCAAGCAGTTGCGGACAATGGACACAGGCCTGTTCTGAGTTCCGGCGGGTGAGCTTTCCAAGTGTTGCCGATGCGAGCTGGCCTCTATAGACATCGTCAGATGGCAACAAGGCCGGAGCCCAGACCCCATGCACGCCGGCATTCGTGGCACCGAAAATCAATTCGACAGGCCGCTCCTGTTCGTGCGCCAGCGTTATGCGCCTTTCGGTGGAGGCGAGATCATGTTGGAAAACATCATGGCCGCATTCGCCGCGCGTCAGCGGCGGGTGGCCGTGCTGTCCGGCGACTGGCCGCGTTATGAAGGCATCGAGTTCATCCATTGTGCCGGCCGCCGGTTTCCGCGTTCGCTGCGGGCGACGTCCTTTGCTCAAGCCGCCTGCCGCAAGATCGCCGAGATGCCGCCGGCACTGGTGCAGAGCAACGATCGTCTCCCGTGCTGCGATGTCTTCCGGGCCGGGGAGGGCGTTCATGCCGCCTATCTTGCCGAGCGGCGGCGTTTCGAGACGCGGCTTGGCAGGGCGGCAATGGCGCTGAGCCCCTTTCACCGCCAGACGCTGCGCCTTGAACGTGCAACCTACGCCAGCCCGAGGCTCAAAGCTGTCATTGCCATTTCGAAGATGGTGGCAGAGGACATTGTCCGTCACTACGATTATCCGGCGGAAAATGTACACCATATTCCCAACGGGGTGGATCTCGACCGCTTCAACCCGCAGCTGCGCCAGCAGCATCGGGCGACAATCCGCGCGCGGCTCGACGTCGACGAAAACAGGCCGGTCGTCCTGTTTGTCGGCTCGGGCTTTGCGCGAAAAGGACTTCTTGCACTGATGAAGGCGGTCGCCAGGCTCGATGGCGAGCCTGAATTGTGGGTCATCGGCCAAGATTCGCGCGCCAACGCCTTCAGGCAGGCCGGTGACAGGCTCGGTCTCGGCGCACGGCTCAAGATGCTGGGGCCGCAGAAAGACATGCTGCCGTGGTACGGCGCGGCCGATATTGCCGTGCTGCCTTCCATCTATGATCCTTTCGGCACAGTGGTCATCGAAGCGATGGCCAGCGGCTTGCCCGCCGTGGTAAGCACCGGCTGTGGAGCGCGCGAGCTTGTCGAGCGGTTCGAGCCGACGCTCGTTTGCGATGCGGCCAGCGAAAGCGACCTCGCTGCAGCGCTCGCGCACGCGCTGCGGTTGTCGTCACGACCTGACACCGCGGCCCGGGTGAGAGCGGCGGCCGAACACTATGATTTCAATGTCATGATCAAGCGAATGATGGCGCTGTATGAAAGCCTTGATCTGAAATGATTTTCGACTTTGTTGAATTAGGTTAGTACCCTCAGTGTGCTAACGGGCCGGGAGCCGATGCTGCAGATGCATTCGAATGACAGTGGCAGCTTTGATGCCGGAGCATTCTGACCGTGCCGGCGCTCTCGGTCATTATCATCACCCGCAACGAGGAGGCGTCCATCGCGCAATGCCTTCGGTCGGTCCATTTTGCCGATGAGATCGTCGTCCTCGACAACAACAGCAGCGACAGGACCAGGGAGATTGCCGGTGCTCTGGGGGCAAAGGTTCTGATGACCGTCGATTGGCCCGGTTTTGGCGCGCAAAAAAACCGTGCGCTGGCCGCGGCAACGGGGGATTGGATCCTGTCGCTGGATGCCGATGAGTGGGTGGAGGCGCCGCTCGGCGCGGAAATAAGGGCCGCAATCGCCAACCCAAAAGCCAATGACGGCTTCGAAATACCAAGAAGATCGCGCTTTTGCGGGCACATTGTCCGCCATAGCGGCTGGTCGCCCGATCTGGTGCTCAGGCTCTTCCGTCGCCGCTCCGGGCGGTTCAGCGACGACACCGTGCACGAGAAGGTATTGGTGAACGGGAAGGTCAGCCGATTGTCCCAGCCGATCGAGCACGATTCCATTACCGACTTGGCAGATGCCCACGACAAGATCGGCCGGTACGCAGAAGCGTCCGCCGTGCAACTGCTTGCCGAGGGCAAAAAAAGCTCGATAGGCAAGGCGGTTTTGCGCTCGGTCTGGGCCTATGTGCGCAGCTATATTTTCCGGCTGGGATTTCTGGACGGTTCCATTGGTGCGATGGTGGCCGCGTATTCGGCCAGCTACACCTATCAGAAATGGGCCCGTGTCGCATTGGGAATGCGAGGCCCGGTCCACCCAAAAAAGCAACGCTGAGGCCAGGACAAATCTGTGAGAAACCGGCTTGGTTGACCGCAATTGTTGCCGAGCCATCGCCAACTAGTTAGTGTACGACCGTAAAAATCGAAAGCCAGGGTAGTGAATATGACTGATGCGTTTAGGGTATTTATCGGATGGGACAGCCGTGAGCCGATCGCGTACGACGTCGCGCGACACTCGCTGCTCAAACATGCGTCGGCGCCTGTCTCCGTCATTCCGATCAAACAGGACGAGATGCGTGCCCGCGGGCTCTATTGGCGGGAAAAAGATCCGCTCGCCTCAACGGAGTTCACCTACACGCGCTTCCTCACGCCCTTTCTCGCCGACTACACGGGTTGGGCCCTGTTTTGCGATTGTGATTTCCTGTGGCTTGGTGACGTCGCAGGCCTGCTGAAATATACGGACTCGGACAAGGCGGTCTATTGCGTCCAGCATGACTATACGCCGAAGGCCACAACCAAGATGGATGGTGTGGTCCAGACGTCCTATCCTCGGAAAAACTGGTCGTCGCTGATGCTGTTCAATTGCGCGCATCCTTCGGTCAGATCGCTCACGCCAGAGGTCGTGAATCAGGAAAGTGGCGCCTATCTTCACCGAATGCAGTGGGTTGCCGACAAAGATTTGGGCTCATTGCCGGTAGAGTGGAATTGGCTCGAAGGTTGGAATGAAAAGCCTGCGGTCGGCACACCTAAGGCGGTCCACTATACCAGCGGCGGCCCGTGGTTTGCCGAATGGCAGAATGTCGACTACGCCGATTTGTGGATAGCAGAACGCGACGAGTTCCTGGCTTCCGATCAAGCGGAATCTTCTCAGAGCGCCGTTCGATAAGAACATCGTGTTTGGCAGGTGACCTGGGCGCTTCCGAAAGTGGCATTGATTTTCGTGTCGCCAAGGGCGCAGCAACCAGCCGTCAGGCGCGGGGCGTCGACAACAATGCGTGTTGCCGCCTGGGGGCGGGACCGGGGCAGATTGCGCCTACGAATCTGGCGGCTCCGGCCGGGTAAACATGCCGCGCTGAGATAAGGATCAGCTCGCGGCAATATGATCGGTTTTTTGGGTCCGTCAGCTCTTTCATCGGCCTAGCCGGCACGCGAAAGTCGACCATGCCGTCACTGCGAAGACGCCTCGATCGTTTCCTGGAGAACCGCGGGCCTAAAATACCGCGGCTGCAGCTGAACCATGTCGAGCGCCTGGCGCTGGTCCGTCGCCATGGTGATTTTTCCCTTGCCTATTCGACCGCCGTGCAGAAGGGGCTTCACTACTTCGGCGATGCCCAGGGCTACATCGCTTACGGCAGCAAAACGCGACATCATTTCGCGCTCGGTGATCCAGTGGCTGCCCCGGCCGATCGGCGCGACTATATCAGACGTTTCATCGAGGTTGCCGGCAGCCCGTGGTTCGTGCAGATCGGCGACCAGACGGCGCGCGTGCTTGCCGGGCTTGGCTATCACGTCAACCGCCTCGGCGTCGACACCAGGCTTGTCCTGCCCAGACACGACTTTTCCGGAAAGCGCAATGAGACAGTGCGCTATTCCGAACGCTGGCTCTTGAAGAAGGGTTTTTCCTTCGCGGAGGACAACGGGACTGTCTTCCTCGACGAGATTGCCAGGCTCTCCCAGAATTGGCGGGCCGACCGCATCGTCAGGCGCTGGGAGATGAGATTTCTCAACAGGCCGTTTGCCGATCACCTTGGCGTCGATATGCGCCGTTTCGTCCTGCACGGTCCGGATGGGGAGCTCGTGGCCTTGCTGGATTTCGATCCGCTGTTCAGCGACGGCAAGGTCATCGGCTACACCACCTCGTTCAAGCGCAAGCACATCGATGCCTCGGCGCATGCCGAGATCGGCCTGACCAAATTCGCGGTCGACCGCTTTCGCGATGAAGGTGCTTCCGTCGTCACCCTAGGCCTGTCGCCGCTTGTCGAAATCGGACCTGGCGGGTTTGCCGAAAGCGATTTCTGGCGGCACGCCTTCCAGCGTGCCTATGACTCCCCCTGGGTCAATCGCACCCGCTTCAATCTGCAGGGGCAGGCGGCCTTCAAGCGCCGGTTCCATGGTGTCGAAGAGCCGACCTATCTTGCCTTTCGCAAGGGGACCTTTTTCGAAGCGCTTTCTCTGCTCCGGCTGATCAGGGCCGTCTAGCGCCTAGTGGCTGGGCGCTCGTCGTCTCCTAGTATGGTCGACCTCACACCGGTCAGGCTTGGTTGTTTAGGTGGGAAAGGAATGCCGCGGCGGGAAGCAAAAGACCGGCTGCGAACCGCCGGCCCATTCTGCGGCGTCCCCCAGTCCCGCCGGGGCACTTTTGGCAGCCTGAGAACGGCTCCGCGTCAGCGCCAAGGGGTCGGATTCACGGTTGCTGCAGCGTACCGCCAGGAATAACGAGGGTACCCTGGCCTGGCCTTGAGTATCTGAAGCCTATGAAGAACAAAGCAACGATGATCAAACAAATGACGATGACCGCGACGACGCTGCCAGGATGGTGTCCGGTATCTGGCGGTTGGACCATTGCCTTCCCGTATGGCTATCGCCGCTGACCTTCTTCATCTTCCAACCGAGCATGACGACTGTCAATGGATACGGGACTTGCGCCCGCCATCCAATCAGCCGACTGCAGCGTCGATCACGTTGCGCGTTGCTGACCGAAGCTGATGATGGACCTAACCACAGCTTGTCCCCAAGCACGCTTCCATCGCTGCGAAGCGTTGAAGGGCGGCGATCCACCGCGGCTTGGTCAGGCCGGAAACAGGAATGCAGCAGCGGGATCGAAAAAGATCTGTCGGCTGCAGGGCCACACATCCTGCGATTGCATAGCGGCGGAGGTCGGCCTGATGTCAACCTCCTGTCCAGCGGCGATGCGCGCGACGATCCGCCGGCGCTCGCCGTAAAATGCGATGTCGACGATCTCGACATTCAGTTCCGCGCTCGCCGGGCTCCGCTCCATGCTAAAGGCTTCGGGCCGGATCATCAGCCTGGTCTTCTGGCCTTTGCCGAACGTGCCGTTGGCCCTGACTCCGGATATGACCGAACCGTCTGTCATGCGGATCGTTGTCGTGCCGTTGGTGGTGCCGAGATGTTCGGCGGCGAGGAAATTCGAATTGCCGATGAAGCCGGCGACGAAATCGGTCGCCGGCCTGAGATAGAGATCCTCGCCGGTGCCGGTCTGCTCGATGCGGCCATCCTTGAACAGGGCGATTCGGTCCGACAGATGCAGCGCCTCTTCCTGATCGTGGGTGACGTAGAGAATGGTGACGCCGGTCTGGCGATGGATGCGGCGGATTTCGCCCTGGATTTCCTCGCGCAGCTTCTTGTCGAGCGCCGACAATGGCTCGTCCATCAAAAGGATCGGAGGATCGTAGGCCAGCGCCCGGGCCAGCGCGACGCGCTGCTGCTGGCCGCCCGACAGCGCACCGGGTAAGCGTCCGGCAAAGCTTTCGAGCCGCACCAAGGCCAGCATGTCGGCGACCTTTTTCTTCACCTCGGCGTCCGGCCGGCGGCGAACCCGCAGCGGAAAAGCGACGTTTTCGGCCACCGTCAGATGCGGAAACAGCGTGTAGCGCTGGAAGACCATGCCGATGTTGCGCTTGTGCGAAGGCACTGCAAGCAGCGACTTTCCTTCCAGCAAGACATCGCCGGAAGTCGGGTCCTGAAAGCCGGCGATCGCGTAGAGCGTCGTCGATTTTCCCGAACCGGAGGGCCCGAGGAAGGTCAGGAACTCGCCCCTGGGAATGTCCAGCGTGACGTCGTGCACGGCGACGATCGCCCCAAACGCCTTGCGCAGATTGCGGATGGAGAGGAAAGGGTGGGTCATGTCCGGAACTTTCGCTGCAGCAGCGCCGTCATCACCATCAGGGCAAGCGTCAGCCCGACCAGCAGGCTGGAGGCAGCGGCGATCACCGGACTGAGGTCCGACCGCAGACTGCCCCAGATCTTGACGGGCAAGGTTTGCAAGCTGGGGCTGGCCATGAAGATCGCCACCACGACTTCGTCCCACGAGGCGAGGAAGGAAAAGATCGCGGCGGAGAAGATGCCGATCCGGATCGACGGCAAGGTGATCCTGAGCCTGGCCTCGAGCGGGCTTGCCCCGCAGACGATTGCCGCGTCCTCGATCGACTTGTCGAACCCTTCGAGCGCGGTGGCGATCGGAATGATGGCGAAGGGCAGCGCCAGCACGGTGTGGGCGATGACGAAGCCGATGGTGGTGCCGCCGAGGCCAAGGCGAAGGAAGAAGGCGTAGATGGCGATGGCGAAGACAACGACGGGCAGCACCATCGGCGTCAGCAGCAGGCCGCGCAGGATCTCACGTCCGGCAAACCTTCCGCGAACCAGGGCAAAGGAGGCGAGCAGGCCGATCGCTACTGCCAGGATCGCCGTCATGGTGGCGATCCGAGCGCTGGTCAGCGCGGCGTCGAGCCAGGCCGGATCGGCAAAAAGCTCCTGGTACCATTTGAGCGTCCAGCTGGGCGGCGGAAAAGCCAGCCAGCGCGACGAGCCGAAGGAGAGCAGGACAATGAAGACCACCGGCAACAGAAGAAAGCCAGCGACCAGCGCGGTGAAGCCGAGCAGGGCAACCCGCAGCCAACCCATGCGGTCATAGTCGAGCAGCATCTCAGATGCCTCCGCTCGTGCGCCTGGCACCGACAAGGCGCAGCTGCAGTGCGTAGAGAACCATGGTGACGACAAGCAGGATGAAGGCAGCGGCGCTGCCGAGCCCCCAGTTGAGCAGCGACTGGACCATCTGCGCGATCATTTCGGCAAGCATCATGTTCGACGTGCCGCCGAGCAGTGCCGGCGTTACGAAGTAGCCGAGCGACATGACGAAGACCATCAGGCCGCCGGCCGCGACACCGGGCAGCGACAGCGGCACGAGGATGCGGCGGAACGCCTGGAAAGGGCTTGCGCCGCACAGCGACGCCGCACGCAGCGTCATCGGATCGATCGCCCGTAACGTGCCGACCAGCGGCAGGATCATGAAGGGCAGCATGATATAGACCATGCCGATAGTGACTCCGGTGAGATTGTTGATGAGTGGCAGCGGCTGGTCGATGACGCCGATGGTCATCAGCGTCCGGTTGATCACGCCGGTACGCTGCAGGAGCACCATCCAGGCATAGGTGCGGGTGAGCAGGTTCGTCCACATCGACAGAATGATGATGCCGAAGATGATCGAGGCCAGTCCCGAAGGCATGATCGCCAGCATCCAGGCGACCGGAAAGGCGACAAGGACCGTGACGATGGTGACCAACGCCGCGACCAGGAATGTGTTGAAGAACACCCGCGCATAGGTGCCGTCACCAAGCAGGGCAGCATAGTTCTGCAAGCCTGGCTCGGGCTCCGTGACACTGCGCAAAAGCAGCGCCAGCACGGGGACGACGAAGAACAGCATAATCAGAATCAGGGCCGGCAGCAGGCCATTGAGACCTGCCGGCACCCGCACCGTTCCAAAGTTCCGGCGTGTTTCGACCGACATGACAGCGACCCGGCTACGGGACGAGACGGCGCGAACCGTCTCGTCCATTGCGGTTCAAGGGCGGGCTTATTTCGCCTGCCAGGCATACCAGCGCGCGGCGATGGTGTCGCGATTGGCGGCCCAGTAGTTCATGTCGAGATTGATCTGTCCGTCGACATGAGCGTCCGGCAGCGATTTCACGGCATCGGCCGGCATCTCTGCCTTGGCCTTGGTGTTGATCGGCGCATAACCGCTGGCTTCGGCAAATTTGGCCTGGCCGGCGGGGCTGCTCGCCGCGGCGAGGAATTTCATCGCCGTATCCTTGTTCTTGGCACCCTTCGGTACCACCAGAACGTCGGCTGCGGTCAGGTTCTGGTTCCAGGAGACGCCGACATCGGCGCCATCCTTGTCCAGTGCGAAGACGCGGCCGTTCCACAACTGGCCGAACGTTGCTTCGCCGGATGCGATCAATTGCTGCGACTCCGCCCCGCCGCCCCACCAGACGATGTCCGACTTGATGGTGTCGAGTTTCTTGAAGGC
Source organism: Mesorhizobium sp. M0185 (assembly GCF_040322175.1). Taxonomy (NCBI): domain Bacteria; kingdom Pseudomonadati; phylum Pseudomonadota; class Alphaproteobacteria; order Hyphomicrobiales; family Phyllobacteriaceae; genus Mesorhizobium; species Mesorhizobium sp. M0185. Next base: position 239,488 of record NZ_JAMYSY010000003.1, read on the forward strand.
GCGATCGAGATCCAGCGGATAGAGCTTGTCCGCCGGAACACCATCGGCCAGCAGCGCGATCTCGATGACACCGGGCGCCGACCATTTGTAGAAGGTCCGCTTGCCCGGGAATTTCGTCAGGTCGAACATGTCGGCCCAGCCGGCCGGTTCACCCGAAACGGCGCCCTTGTTCCAGGCGAGCACGAAGGAATAGTAGAAACTGCCGACGGCGTGATCGGTGGTGAAGCGCGGATCGAGGTCGGCCTTCGGCACGGTCTTGAAGTCGATCGGCTCGAGCAGACCGTCCTTGGCCGCCTTGATGGCGAAATCCATCTCGACGTCGACGACGTCCCAGTTGACACTGCCGCTGTCGACCATCGCCTTCAGCTTGCCGTAGTCGGTCGGGCCGTCCTGCATGACCTTGATGCCGGATGCAGCGGTGAACGGCTCGGCCCAGGATTTGGTCTGCGCTTCCTGGGTCGTCCCGCCCCAGCTGGTGAACACCATGTCCTCGGCCTTTGCGGCCGTCGTTGCCAGAACTGTCGTTGCAATAAATCCGGCAAGGAAGCCGGTGATGATCAGTTTCATGTCGTTCTCCTCTGTTGTTTTCGTTGTTGTCTGTTCGCGATCGGTCGTTTTCGCCTTGATCGCGCATCTCCGGCCAGCGGCGGCTACCGCATGACAAAAGGATCGGGAATCGGGTCGTCGGAGGTGCGTATCCACACCGATTTCGAACGCGTGTAGTCGCCGATCGCATCGAGGCCGCCCTCGCGGCCGAGCCCGGATTGGCCGTAGCCGCCAAACGGAACCAGCGGCGAGACCGCCCGATAGGTGTTGATCCAGACCACGCCGGCATGGATGCCGCGCGCCATGCGGTGGGCTTTTGCCAGATTGGTGGTGAACACGCCGGACGCCAGGCCGAACTTCGTGTCGTTGGCGAGCGAAAGCGCTTCAGCTTCGCTGTCGAAGGCTAGCACACAGAGCACCGGGCCGAAGAGCTCTTCGCGCACGCAGGCAAGGGTCTGATCAGGCGCGTCGATAATCGTCGGCGCGTAATAGAAGCCGTCCGCCATGCCCGCGGGGCGGATGCCGCCGGTGACCAGTTGCCCGCCCGCGGCCAGGCTTTCAGCAATGATCTTCTCTATCCATTCGCGCTGGCGCGAGGTGGCGAGCGGTCCCATTTCGATCGCGGGATCCTGCGGATCGCCAATCCTGATCGCCTCGGCCTTGCGCTTGAGCCGGGCGAGGAATTCGTCCTTCACGGAGCGCTGGACCAGCAGCCGCGAGCCGGCGACGCAGCTCTGGCCGGTGGCAGCGAAGATGCCTGCAACGACCGCGTTGGCGGCGCTGTCCAGATCGGCATCGGCAAACACCACGACCGGGCTTTTGCCGCCGAGCTCGAGCGTCGTGAAGGCGAGGTTTTCCGCCGTATTCCTGACGATCTGCCGAGCGGTCGAGGGACCGCCGGTGAAGGCGACGCGGGCGACGAGCGGATGACTGGTCAGCCGGTGACCGCAATCGTGGCCGAAGCCGGTCAGGATGTTCACGGTCCCGGCGGGAAATCCCGCCTCATGGACGAGTTCGGCGAAGGCCAGCAACGGGGCAGGGCCGTCTTCCGATGCTTTCAGAACGATGGTGCAGCCGGCCGCCAGCGCCGGCCCGAGCTTGACGGCGGACAGGAAGAGCTGCGAATTCCACGGCACAATGGCGGCTACGACGCCAATTGGCTCCGGCCGGATGGTCACTTCCATGTCGGCCTTGTCGATGGGAACAAACGAGCCCTCGTGCTTGTCGGCCAGCCCGCCATAATAGCGGTAATAGTCGCCGACATAGGCGATCTGGGCGCGGGTCTCGCGGATGATCTTGCCGGTATCGCGCGTCTCGAGTTCCGCCAGCCGGTCGGCATTGGCGACCACCAGATCGCCGAGCCGCACCAGAAGCTTGCCGCGTGCCGTTGCCGTCATTGCCGGCCACGTGCCGGAGCCAAGCGCCCGGTGAGCAGCTTCGACGGCGCGGTCGACGTCATCAGACGATGCAGCGGGCATCTTCGCCCATGGCGCGCCCGTCGAGGGATCGATGCTGTCGAAGGTCGCCGCCACTTCGACGAAGCTGCCGTCAATATAGTTCCTGAATTGAGTGGTGCTCATCGCAATCCAGCTTTCGGCTCGGAAAAGGCCGGCATCACCCTGTCGATGAAGAGCTGCAGCGATTTCTTCTTGCGCCGATGGGAAAGGCCGCTGTCGATCCAGATCGAATACTGATCGTAGCCGAGCGCTTCGTAGGCCTTCAGCCTGGCGATCACCTCGTCGGCTTCGCCAATGACCAGGTTCTGCTTGATCTTGTCAGGCGCATATTGCGGCATGGCCGCGATCTCGTCTTCGGTCAGCGCTTCCATTATGCCCTGGTGCACCGGCTTCTTGTTCTGGAACCAGGCGCCGAACTGGCAGTAGAACTGCGACAGATCCTGCGCGAGCCGGTCAGCCTCCGCGGCATCCTCGGCGACGAAAGTATGCATCAGCAGCATGATCTCCGGCCTTGGTACGTCGGGGTGGGCATTACACGCCGCGTTGAAACGCTCCATCAGGCTGGTCACTTCGCCATCGCCGGAGGCAAGCGGCGTCACCTGGACGTTGCATTTGCTGGAAACCGCAAAGTCGTGCGAGTTCGGATCGCGTGCGGCCACCCAGATCGGCGGATAAGGCTTTTGCAGCGGCTTGGGCGACGAGGTGGTTGAAGGAAACGACCAGAACTCGCCGGCGAGTTCGAAATCTCCATCCCACAGGCCGCGGATCGCCGGCACCATCTCGCGCATACGCTGGCCGGCACCCCAGGCCTCGAGGCCTGGGAAAAGTCGCTGGTATTCGTAAGCGTAGGCGCCGCGCGCAATGCCGATGTCGAGACGGCCGCCGGTGACGACGTCGGCCATCGCCGCTTCGCCGGCAAGCTTGATCGGGTGCCAGAACGGCGCGACGATGGTTCCGGTTCCGAGCCGGATGCGCCTGGTTTTGGCGGCGAGCCAGGCGATGTTGATGAACGGGTTTGGCGAGATGGTGAATTCCATCCCGTGATGCTCGCCGATCCAGGCAGTCTCGAACCCTGCCTCTTCGGCCTGGACAACCAGGTCCTCCAGCTCGCCGACAAGCTCGGAATGCCGCTTGGCCGGATCCGATCGCTCCATGTGCACGAAAAGCGAAAACTTCATCGGTTTCACCCGCGGCCGGAAAGAGGAATTTGAGAAGGCGAGGGCTTGGCGAGCGGCCGGACTTCGCCTTCGACCTCGTTGCCGACATAGACGCCGAATGCATCTTCCGTACGTTCGCGCGCATAGCGGGCAAGCATCGAACGCACCGCGGGATCGGCGATCTTCAGATCGGCGATCTGCTCGATGTCGACAAGCCGCATCTGGCGATCGTCGGAATAGGATCCCTCGACCGTTCCGCGATAATAAACATGCGTGCGCCAAGGCTCGGCGGCATCGTCCCACACCGCGAACAGGAAGCCGAGCTGGGCGTCTATGGCCCTGGCGGCAAGGCGCCCCTTGAGGCTGCGCGCATCGTTGGGCGTGCCCAGTCCGCGCCCCGCAGGCAATTCATAAATCCCGTCGGCCGTTTCGACGAACAGCACACGGCCCTCGTTCTCGAGAATGGCGCCGACCTCCGTATCGGGGGGCGCCGCCGCCAGCGCCTCCTGGCTGAGGCCAGGCGTGACGTAGGTGCCTCTGCAATAACCGAGGGGCTGGGCTCCGTTGTGGCTGAAGTCGCGGACGCGGCCGATGAGGATCGAGTGATCGCCAGCATCGACCAGCTGCTCCATGCCGCAATCGAACACCGCAACGGAGCCGTCGATCAGCGGATTGCCGGTCCGGCCCGGTTGCCAGCTCACGGCCGCGAACTTGTCCGCTGCTTTGGAAGCGAAGATGCCGGAATGGGCCTTCTGGTCCTCTGACAGGATGTTGATGGCAAAACCTCTCGACGTCGAAAAAGCACTGTGCCCCAGCGCCCTCTTGGCGATGCAGACAAGCACCAACGGCGGCTCGAGCGAGACCGAGGTGAAGGAGTTGGCGGTGAAGCCGCGCGGTTCGCCTTCCGCGCTGATCGTGGTGACGATGGTGACGCCGGTCAGGAACGAGCCGAGTGCGCGCCGGAATTCGCCTCTATCAAAGACTGCATCCGTCTCCGGCTTCACGCCAGCGTCTCCTTCCGTGTCGAGAAACTCCATGATGTGTTTGGTCACTTTTTCAGGAGAAACCATTGCCATCATGTGCCTTTCTCCATTGAGCACGAGGCATTGGCCGTGCGGCGCTAGCCTCGCCATCGCCGCCGACATGACCGGGGTCGAATTGCTGTCTTGCGACCCGGTCATGAACAGGGCCGGCGCGGCAAGACCGGGGAGAGCATCGGCGTGCTCAGCATCGGCATGGGCAAAGAGGCGATAGGTGCGCGCGTAGCCTTCGGGGTCGACCCTTTCAAGGGCGGCGCGCGCTGTGGTGGCCGCCCCGATAAGGTTCGCCGGCAGCGGGTCGCCGAACCAGCGGGCAAGCGTAGCCGCAATGGCGGAAGGGTTGCCATGGGTGCCGAGCGCGGCCGCACGCTGGCGTACGGCCTGCGCCAAGGCCGCGGGGCGGCGGAATACCGCATTGAGACAGACGATGGAGCGAACGCGCGAAGGGGTGCGAAGGGCGATCTCCAGAGCGACCAGCGCGCCCATCGAATGGCCAACGATCGACACCGACGCCACGCCAAGATGGTCGAGAAGGCGAACCGCCTGATCGGCGAAATCCGACAGGCTGGCTTCTTCCGGCGGCAGCGGTGAAACGCCGTGGCCGAGCATGTCGATGGCGATCAGGTCATGATGGTCTTTCATCGCCGCGATCTGATCGTGCCAGATCGCGGCGTTCATGCCGACACCGTGAATGAGCAGAACCGGCGCGCCGGAGCCGGCGCGGATGAAGCCGGTGCCGTCCGGAGCCGTGTCTCGGACCCATGCGGCGGCAGCGACGTCAGCCATGCAGGTCTCCGACCTCCTTGAGGTCCTGATAGCGATCGCCGATACGATGGTGCGGGCGGCCGCCAATCGAAGCGCCAAGCGCCACCACCAGCTCGTCGGGCGCGGGCGCGTCGCCGATCTGGAAATGTACGGTCAGATAGTGGGAGCGGCGGCCTTCGTCGTTCTTGTCCATCAGCGGGATCATGATCGGGGTGTTCGGCCCTCCGCGCAGATTGGTGAAGGCGAGATAGGTCTTGGCGCCGACCGCGCGACGGTAATGGTTGCCGAAATGCAGCGTATGGATCAGCGCCGATGCATGCTCGATCTCGCCCGCCGTGCCGCAGACCGCGGCCTTGCCATAACCCTCTATCGCCTCGCCGGAGCCGGCAACGGCGATAATCTCGCGGGTCAGCAGTTCGCCGAAGACGGGAGCAATGACGCGGATCTCCGGCGACAGGTCGTCGGTGAAACCGCGGCCCGCCCAAGGGTTTGTCAGCACGGCGGCGACGCCGATCAGGCGCAACGGTTTTGGGGCTTCCTTGCCGCCCTCGATTAACGTGTTCTCGATGTAAGTGACGATCTTTCGAATGGCTGGTTTCATGAAGTCCTCGGTCGCCACGGCGCTGTGCAGCGCCGAAATCTTTACGCCATCTTATGGTATACCATACTATGGAGCACCAGAAGTCTTGTCAATCGGCTATGGAATCTGTTTTGTGGCCGGATTGGATGGGGAGAGAAAATGTCAGGCGATACGCTGCGGATCGACCGCTCTGCCAAGACGCTGAGGACGCTGGCGCTGGAGCGCATGCGTGAAGCGATCATGGGCTTCCATTTCCAGCCTGGTGAAAGGCTGGTCGAGCGGCCGCTATGCGATCAGCTCGGGGTGAGCCGTTCCGTCGTGCGCGAGGTGCTGCGGCAGCTGGAGGCGGAAGGCCTGGTGCAGATGATACCGGGCCACGGACCCGCCGTGGCCAAGCCGGATCTCGGCCGCACCGACGAAATCTATGAATTGCGGGCGCTGCTCGAGGGTATCGCGGCGCGGGCTTGCGCCTTAACGGCCACGGACGCGCAGATCGCTTTGCTCGATGCCGCCTTGACGAACCTGCTTGAGGCGTGGGCGTCCGGTGCGCCTGTCGAGGTGATGCGGGCAACGACCAAGTTCTACGAAACGCTGTTCGAGGCGGCGGACAAGCGCATTGCCTGGGAAATCGTGACGGGGCTGAATGTCCGCATCAACCAGCTCCGCTCAATGACGATCGCGTCGGAGAACCGCCGCGAGCCGGCGATCGCCGAAATGACCGAAATCATGGATGCAATCCGGTCGCGCAGGCCGGACGAGGCGGAGGAGGCGGCGCGGCGGCATGTCGAATCCGCGTGGCAGATCGCCCGCAACACGCTTCGCCTTGGCTGACTGGTATGCCGCCGGCGGTCCATCGTTCCACGGCAAGGCATCTAACTGGTGCGTACAGTGACATGTGTAACATGCCAATTTGCTTTCAGTTGCGGCGGCAAAATCGTATATCGGGTTAGCTGGGTGTGCATCTCTTGCCAAATTGCTCTGTCATTCGAACGGAGTATCGGACGGACTGAGACAGAAAAAATAGTAAAATGAATATGTTACGCCACAAAGTTGCCGTGGCGCCGATGATGGATTGGACGGACCGGCACTGCCGGTTCTTCCATCGCCAGCTGACGCGCGAGGCGCTGCTCTACACCGAGATGGTGGTGGCCGATGCGGTCATCCACGGCGCACGCGAGCGGCTGCTCGGCTTCGACGACAGCGAACGTCCGGTGGCGCTGCAACTCGGCGGCGCCGATCCGGGAAAGCTGGCCGAGGCGGCGCGCATCGGCGAAGCCTTCGGCTATAATGAAATCAACCTCAATATCGGCTGCCCGTCCGACCGCGTCCAGTCGGGCACCTTCGGCGCCTGCCTGATGAAGACGCCCGTGCTCGTCGCGGATTGCGTCGCGGCAATGAAGGCGGCGGTGAAAATACCGGTTACCGTCAAGTGCCGCATCGGCGTCGATGAGCAGGATCCGGAACCGGCACTCGATGCGTTGGCCGATGGTGTTTTCGCGGCCGGCGCCGACGCGCTGTGGGTGCACGCCCGCAAGGCCTGGCTGGAAGGACTGAGCCCAAAGGAAAATCGTGACATCCCACCGCTCGACTATGGCCGCGTCTATCGGCTGAAAGCCAGAAAACAAAACAAATTCATCGGCATCAATGGCGGCATTCAATCTCTCGCAGAGGCGCTGACGCACCTCGACCATGTCGATGGCGCCATGCTCGGCCGCGCCGCCTATCACACGCCAGGGATACTGACCGGCATCGATGCCGCGTTTTACGGCAGCACAGCTGAGTCGTTCGATTTTGCCGCACTGATCGATGCCATGGCGGATTACGCGTCACGCCATATCGAGCAGGGCGGACGCCTCGGGCATGTCACCCGGCACATGGTCGGGCTGTTTCACGGCCTGCCCGGTGCACGCCGCTACCGGCAGATCCTCTCCACCAAGGCGACACGGCCGGGTGCCGGAGCGGAGGTGCTGAAGTCAGCCTTCGCAGAGGTCGATTTCGGCCGGACCGCAGAGGCGGCCTGAGGAAAAACTTAATCCCGCAAAATCATGCGATCGCCACGGACGTCGAAGCCCGATAGCGAGCCGATGAAATTCATGCCGAGAAGGCTCTGGCCGAGCGTGCCTGGTGCGGCGATCATGATGGGCATGTCCTTGCGCACGATGCCGCCGATCGACAGTTCGTCGGTTCGCACCGCCGCCGCGCGTGTCATGCCGTTGGCGGTAGAGATCGGTATGGTGAAGCGGAGAGCCGCCGAATTGAACCCGACCGCCAGAGCGTCCTCGGCGGTCAGCACGGTGCTGGTCGCGCCGGTATCGACAACCGTCAGGATCGGCGTGCCGTTGATCGTGACGCGCGCTTCGAAATGGCCGCTGCCGGCCTTGTCCAGGGTGACGGTGGCATGGCCTTCTTCCACGCCCAGCGCCAGCGGACTGCCGGGAACAAGGCCGGCGGTGACGCGGCTGGCGAAATCCTGCAACTCATAGCGGTACTGATAGCCGGCGATCAGCGCCAGCACGATGGCACCCCAGGCGCCGAGGCTGCGGGCCATGGTGCCCAACGGCCTGCCCGATCTGAGCAGGCCGGCGCCGACGAGTGCCGCTAAGGCGCCAAGCCAGATCAACTGGCTGAAATCGTAATTCTCAATGCCGAACGTACTGCCGGCGGAATCGTTGAGCATGAGCAGGAGCACACCCGCCCCGATCGCGACGATCAGAATCCACAACAGTCGGTTCATCTCTGCGGCCGGTTCACGAGAGGGCGTCGCGTTCGCGTGCCATGCGGCTGCGACGGGTTTCCCGGCGGGGGCGTCGCTCGACCGTTTCCAGCCTTGCCGGCAGCTCGGCCATGACGCTGCGGCGGGTTTGCGGGGTCATGTCGATCCAGGCGGCGATTTCCTCGCGCGTGCGCCCGCAACCGAAACAGAAGCCGGTTTTCATATCGATCGAGCAGACCAGGATGCACGGGGATTCAATGGCCGTCATAAGGATTTCCTTGGCTAGCCTCCACATGGTGCAACGACAAAGTCAATGCAAGCCCTCCGGGAAGCGCCGCCAACGAATGCTTTCGCGTCAATACCGCCAAGTTGTACCAGGCCTGGAGGTTGTGCCGGCTTGAGGTTGTGCCGGCTGGCCAAGGCGGCTATGCCGCTCACCAATTCACACGGACGATTGCCATCGACATGACCAGCGCGCTGCCTTTCGACGATTTTCGCGACCTTCTGGTGAGCCTGCCGCCGGCAGATATGGCGGCCAAGGCCCGCGTGCGCCAGTTGTTTGCCAAGGCAGACAAGCCCAAAGGCTCGCTTGGCCGCATCGAGGACATCGCCGCCTGGCTTGCCGGGTGGAGCGGCCGCGCGCCGCCGGCGGTGACGCGGCCATTGGTGGCGATCTTTGCCGGCAATCATGGCGTCACCCGCCACGGCATTTCGCCGCGCCCCGCCGCCGCCACGGCAAATGCAGTCGAGCTCTGCGCCGCCGGCGGTGCAGCAATCAACCAGATCTGCATCGCCAACGATCTCGGCTTGAAGGTGTTCGATCTGGCTCTGCACATTCCGACAGCCGACATTACCGAGGATGCGGCACTGGACCAGCGCGGTTGTGCCGCTACCATGGCCTTCGGCATGGAAGCGATTGCCGGCGGCACCGACCTGCTTTGCCTTGGCGACCTCGGCGTCGGCAATTCGACTGTCGCCGCGGCCCTTTGCACGGCACTGTTCGGCGGCACCAGCGCCGACTGGGTCGGCCCTGGATCAGGGGCGGACGCGGCGATGCAGAAGCGCAAGGCGGAGGTGGTCGATGCCGCGGTCGCGTTGCACGGCGCGAGCCTCAAGGACCCGCTGGAAGCGCTGCGCCGGGTCGGCGGGCGGGAATTCGCCGCGATCTGCGGCGCCATTCTGGCGGCGCGGATGCAGAAGATCCCGGTGCTGCTCGATGGGTTTGCGGTGACTGCCGCCGCTGGTGTCCTACATACCGCCAACCCCGCGGCGCTCGATCATTGTCTCCTCGCAAGCCTGTCGCCGGAGTCTGGCCATGCCAAGGCCGCCGAGCGCCTCGGCCTTCGCCCGCTGCTCGATCTGGGCGTCAGTCAAGGCGAGGGGGTAGGGGCGGCGCTTGCCGCTGGGCTGGTCAAGGCCGCCGCGCTGACCAGCGCCGGCATGGCAGCCGCGGTCCGCGGTTAAGCATTCAGCGCCGGCGCGAGGCAACCGCCTTGGTCGGCAGCGCCGGCAGTTCCTCCATCACCCGGCTCAGCGGGAAGATGGCGATCGCCTCGGTGCCTTCGCGTAGCCTGGAATGGAGCTGGAATTCGCCACCATGCATGGCCAGCAAGCCTTGCACGATCGGCAGGCCAAGCCCGGTGCCCTGTTCGGCGCTCTTGATGGCGATCGAGCCCTGGCCGAAGGCCGAAAGCACGATCGGAATCTCGTCTTCCGGTATGCCCGGCCCATTGTCCTTGACGGAGAGATATTGCCCGCCGCCCGCCGTCCAGCCGACGCGCACGCGGATTTCGCCGCCGGTGGCGGTGAACTTGATGGCATTGGACAACAGATTGAGCGCAATCTGCCGCACCGCGCGTTCGTCGGCGAACAAGCGCGGCAAGGCGTTTTCGAAATGCTGGACGATGCGGATGTCCTTGTTGCGCGCCTTCAGCTCCATCATGTGGCAGCAATCCTCGACGACGGAGAGCAGCATCATCGGCTCCTCGTTGAGCTGGTAGCGGCCCGCTTCGATGCGCGACAAATCGAGAATTTCGTTGATCAGGTCGAGCAGATGCTGTCCGGAGTCGTGCACGTCACGGGCATAGTCGCGATAGGTCGGGTTGCTCATCGGGCCGAGCACCTCGTTGGCCATCACTTCGGAAAAGCCGAGAATGGCGTTGAGCGGTGTGCGCAGCTCGTGGCTCATCGAGGCCAGGAAACGCGATTTCGCCAGATTGGCGTCTTCCGCCCGCCGCCGTGCCTCGTCCGACATCGATTTCGCCGTCTCCAGTTCGGCAATCAGCGCATCCTTTTCGGAGCGGAACGACAGCAGCATCAGCGAGGAACGGTTGAGCTGGCGCGCTACATAGGCGAAGAAAGGCAACGAGGCGATCAGCAAGCCTGCCATGATCACTTCGACCGGCATCCATAATTTCGCACTGGCATAAGCATAGATGGCGACCGGGAGGGCGAAGGTCGCCAACAGCGCACCGCGCAGGGACGAGGCCAGGATCGCGGTTGCCGACATGGCGAGCAGCAGCACCACCGCCTTGGCGACCTGGAACTGATCCGTTTGGCAAGTTTCGCAGCCGAGCCATGCGAACCAGGCCCAGCCAAGCCCGCACAGAAAATGGCCGATCAGGAAATCCCTATGCGTTTCCAGCGGGTTGAGTTCGGACGCTTGAGTGACGCGTCTGGCCATGAATGCAACGATGGTATAGCAGATGAATGTGAACAGCGCCCAGACGCCGATCTCCTTGCCGATGCCCGCGAACAAGCCTGCCGCGGCCGTTGCCAGAACGAGCAGCGGAATGACGATCACGCCGCCGGTCATCGACAGCGCGTGGAGCTTCAACAGCTCGCGGTCGAAGTCGGGATTTCCGGCTTGCTGCGAAAGACGGTCGCGCGTCTTGCGGACCGCGCGCGCGACATCGCTGTTGCGATGGCGTTTCCTGCGGTCCACAATAAACTTGTCCGCCGTGGTCGAGCGTTGCAGGGGCATGAAGTCTTCAATTTACGCGGGCAGCAATTTCAAATCGTTAAGCTACGTTCGAATGATTAACCAACGGTTTGCCATATGAGCCGTTCGTGGTCGCGATGGCCGCGCCAGCGATACTATGCGCCGCGTCCGCGAAGCCTGTGGCGCCGACTGATGGACTATGGGCTGACACTCATCGTGCTCGGCCTGGCGATCCTCCTGGCGGCGCGCCTCGACCGGGTGGAGACGCGCAAGACGGAGGGCGCGGCCACCGTCAATGACGGCGATAGCATCACGCTCGGCGGCGAGCGTATCCGCATGCGTGGCATCGACGCGCCGGAATATTCGCAAATCTGCCGCAAGGACGGTGCCGACTATCCTTGCGGCAAGCTCGCGCGGCAGTCCCTGGTGCGGTTGATCGCCGGCAAAGCGGTCTCCTGCAGCGGCTGGCAGCGCGACCGCTACGGCAGGCTACTCGGCGACTGCAAGGCCGGCGGCAAGGATCTCAACCGCGCACAAGTCGAGGCCGGCTGGGCGGTCGCCTTTGGCGATTTCGAGACCGAGGAAGCTGCTGCGCGCGCGGGCAAAGCCGGCATCTGGGGCGGAACTTTCGACGAGCCGAAGAACTGGCGCGAGAGCCACGGCCACGAGCTGGTTGAAAGAAAGCACGGTACCTTGGCGTCGATCGGCGACGCCTTGCGCGAAATTTTTCGCTTCTGGTGAGCTGTGCCTATAGTTCGTCGAGACGGACGAGGAGGATAGAGATGAAGCTGTTCGACGGCGGGCGCGCGCCCAATCCACGCCGGGTTCGGATTTTTCTGGCCGAAAAGGGACTTCAGGTTCCGCTGGTGCCCGTCGACATGGGCGCGCTGGAGCACAAAGAGCAGCCGGTCAGCTCGCGCAATCCGCTGAAGCGTCTGCCGGTGCTCGAGCTCGATGATGGCACAGTCATCACCGAATCCGTCGCAATCTGTCGTTACTTCGAGGAACTGCACCCCGAGCCGGCTTTGTTCGGGCATGGGGCGCTCGGCAAGGCAATCGTCGAGATGTGGCAAAGACGTGTGGAGTTCAATCTGTTCGGCTGCGTCGCCGCGGCGTTCCGGCATATCCACCCCGCAATGAGGGAATGGGAGATCCCGCAAATCCCCGAATGGGGCGAGGTCAACAAGCCGAAGGCGATCGAATTCCTGAGATTTCTGGACACTGAGCTCGCCAGCAGGGAATTCGTCGCCGGCGATGCCTATTCGATCGCCGACATCACCGGGCTGGTCGCCATCGACTTCATGAAGCCGGCTCGCATCAAGGTACCCGAAGAGTGCACCAACGTGCTGCGCTGGTATCGAGAAATCTCCAGCCGGCCGAGTGCCGCCGCCTGACAATGAGTTCCGAATGACCGAAGAGTTGGAAGCCCTGGCGGCGAGGGTACGCGCCTGCCGCATCTGCGTCGATAAGCCGGCCGCCAGGCCGCTGCCGCACCAACCGCGGCCCGTGCTCAGGCCATCTTCGAGTGCGCGTATCCTGATCGCCAGCCAGGCGCCGGGTACCAAGGTTCACATCACAGGCATGCCGTTCACCGACGCCTCCGGCGACCGGCTGCGAAGCTGGCTGGGCGTCGGCAGCGAGGAATTCTATGACACGGACAAGTTTGCCATCGTGCCGATGGGCTTTTGCTTTCCCGGTCAGGACGCCAAGGGCGCCGACCTGCCGCCGCGCCGCGAATGTGCGCCGGCATGGCGCACATCGCTGATGGCGCTGATGCCGCAAGTCGATATGGTGCTGACGATCGGCATCTACGCGCAAAGCTGGCATATGGGCGCGGCGCGCCGTCCCTCGCTGACGGAAACGGTCATGGACTGGCGTGCCATCTGGGCGGCGGCGACCGACCCGAAAGTCCTGCCGCTGCCGCACCCGTCCTGGCGCAACACCGGCTGGCTGAAGCGCAATCCATGGTTTGAAATGGATTTGCTGCCCTTTCTGAGATCGGAAATCCGCTATCGCCTCGGCTAGGCATTCAGCAAGAAATCACTCGCTTTCGCGCTATCCAACAGAATTTCTTTCTTGTAAAAGGCCATGACAAGAGGGATTATGGTAATCCATTCCTCGAAGCGCGCCGCGCATGAGGGGACGCGCGTTAAATTCTTGTTTTTATGCATGTCGTTGTGCCAAGGCCGCTGCGCACTTGGACGACTTGCATCAGGGGAGCATCCAATGGACCGCCTTGATAGAAAAATTCTCCGCCTGCTGCAGGAGGATGCGACGCTTGCAGTCGCCGACGTCGCCAAGAAGGTCGGCCTGTCGACGACGCCGTGCTGGCGGCGCATCCAGAAGCTCGAGGAAGAGGGCGTCATCAAGCGGCGCGTCGCCATCCTCGATCATGAAAAGGTCAATGTGCGGGTCACGGTGTTCGTCTCGATCCGCACCAATTCGCACAGCCATGAATGGCTGCGGCGCTTTTCGGAGGTCATCCAGGAATTCCCGGAAGTGGTCGAATTCTATCGCATGAGCGGCGACGTCGACTATCTCTTGCGCGTCGTGGTGCCCGATATCGCCGCCTACGACGCCTTCTACAAGCGGCTGATCGCCAAGATCGAGATCCGCGACGTGTCGTCTTCCTTCGCCATGGAGCAGATCAAATACACGACCGAGATGCCGCTGGATTACATGATGCTCGACAAGGAGTCCGGCGCCAACGCCGCCTGAGATTCTTCTGTTTAGTTCTTCTTTTTGTTCAGGAAAGTCCATGGCGAGTTGACCGGCAGCGTGATCGTGTCCGGCACCGTATCGACGTTGACCACCTCGGCCTTGTGCACGGTGTAACCTGACTGGATGACGCTGACGCCGTCAAGGATGAAAAGCTGGCTCTTCTCCATACCCGGTTGCAAGGCGCCGGTCACCGAAACCGGCTGGTAGGCCTCGGACATCCTGTAAGGGTGTGCAGGCGTGACGAGGACGATCTGGTTGGGCGGCGGCGTCGGCATGTGGCTGCAGGCTCCCGTCCACGGCACCAGCAGGAATTGGTAGACGAGATCACCATCGCGGTCGACTGGCAGCGCATAGCCTGCGAGCTGCACGGTCTTGTCCTGCAAGTCGAGTGAGAGCGTCTCGCCACGATCCGGCATTTTGGCCGCGATCATCGGCAGTCCGACGCTTTCGGCGGCTGCCTGGGTAGCCGGGCGCAGATCCTTCCAGAAAATGTGCATGGTTCCGGCGGAAGCGCTTGCCGCGATCGCGGACGCCAACAAGGCAGTTGCTATGATCGTGCCTGATTTAAAACGGTTGCTCATCGCTGCTCCGCCGTTGAGCCTTGATCTGCGAACATCAAGTAAAGCTGCCGCTGCCTCACAGGTCAACGCTCAAGCCGCATCACATGCCGGCGCGAGCCGGTCATGCCGATCTCGCGAAAGCCGCGGGCGACGAACATGTCGCGAAAACCCATGAAGCTGTAGCTCGGCGAAGCCTGGTCGACGGGATAGGCTTCGATCGTCCTGGCGCCTTTGGCAAAGGCGTGATCGATGGCCGCGTCGAGCAATGCGCTTGCCAGCCCGCCGCCGCGCAACGCTCTCGGCACAAAGAAGCAGACGATCGACCAGATGCCCATCTCGCTATCGTCCTGCTGCCGTGACAGCTTGCGGTAGGTCTCCCGCGGCGCGATCGAGCACCAGCCGACGGTCCGGCCATCGATCTGGGCGACAATGCCGACTGGCGTGCCGGCGTCGATCAGCGTCATCATCGCGCGTTTCTTCTCGTCGTTCTCGACGTGCTCGCGGCGGTCGAGATTGCGCCAAGCCATACACCAGCAGTATTTCGGCCCGCCGGGTTGCTCGAACAGGTTTTCGAAATCGGCGCGCGTCGATTGCGTCACCTCCGTGAAGCGCACTTCGCTCAGGTCAAGCTTTTCTGGCGGCGAGCCGCTCGAGCGTCTTGGCATCGGAAAGTTCCTTCACGGCGTCCTTGCCGATCCAGCGTGCGGTCCTGTCTGTCGAGGCCGCCAGTTTTAGCGCCACGGCAAGGGCAGGGCCGTGCAAATTCATCGATCGCTTGCCGATCGAACGAAGCGCCCAGTTCACGGCCTTCTTCACAAAATTGCGGCCGTCGGTCGCATGCGCTTCGATGATCGGCAGGAATTCGAGGAAGGTCGTCTCGGGTTCCTTCTTCCGGTGGACCACCGACCAGGCCATCATCGCAAAAGCCGTGCGTCGAACGAATTCCCGTTCGTCGACCGCGAATTCGGCGATCAATTCCTTCCAGCAATCCGTATCGACAAAGAGATCGGAGACCCCGTCGACGATATCCCACGAGTCGAAAGTCGCCGCCCATCGTCTTGCATCCGCGGCGGAGAACCGCTCCGGATCGGCTGTCACGGAAGCGATGAACTGCGCCTCCATGATGCCTGTCTGCCAAAGCTCGAAGGCACGCTCATGGTTGCGCTTGATTTTCTTGGCAATCTGCCGCTGCACGCCATGCGAGATACCGAGCGCACGTTCGATCTTGATGCCGTAGCGCAGCATGCCAAGTCGATTTTCCTCTGAGGCGATCGAGCGCAGATGAGCGACGATTTCATCGGCGCTGGATTGAGGCGAAAGCTCGGCCACGGTGAAATCCTATTTCTCCAGCCGCGCCAGCAGCGAGGACGTGTCCCAGCGCTTGCCGCCCATCGCCTGCACGTCCTTGTAGAACTGGTCGACAAGTGCCGTCACCGGCAGTTTGGCGCCGTTGCGGTCGGCCTCGGCGAGGCAGATGCCAAGATCCTTGCGCATCCAGTCGACGGCGAAGCCGAAATCATATTTGCCGGCATTCATCGTCTTGTGGCGGTTCTCCATCTGCCAGGAACCGGCGGCGCCCTTGGAGATAACCTCGATTACCTTTTCGATGTCGAGCCCGGCCTGCTTGCCGAAGTGGATACCTTCGGCCAGTCCCTGAACGAGGCCGGCGATGCAGATCTGGTTGATCATCTTGGTGAGCTGGCCAGCCCCTGCCGGTCCCATCAACCCGACCATGCGGGCATAAGCATCTATGACTGGCTTGGCCCTGTCGAAGGCGTCAGGCTCGCCGCCGACCATCACGGTCAGCATGCCGTTCTCGGCGCCTGCCTGACCGCCGGAGACCGGGGCGTCGAGGAACGAAAACCCGAGCGCTTGCGCGTGCTGTGCCAGTTCGCGCGCGACCTCGGCCGATGCCGTTGTGTTGTCGATGAAGATGGCGCCTTTCTTCATGGAATTGAAGGCGCCTTCGGCACCGGTCGTCACCGAGCGCAGATCGTCGTCATTGCCGACGCAGGAAAAGACGAAGTCCTTGCCCGCGGCCGCCTCTGCTGGTGTCGCGGCGAAGCTGCCGCCATGCTGGGCGACCCACTGCTCGGCCTTGGCCCTGGTGCGGTTGTAGACGGTGACGTCGTGACCGCCCTTGTTCTTGAGATGTCCGGCCATCGAATAGCCCATGACGCCAAGACCAAGAAATGCCACCGAAGCCATGTTTTCGAATCCCTTAGAAGCCTGCTTTGCGGTCTTCTTACCGGATCAGGCAAGGCGATGGGAGTCAGCGGTGTAGATGGATGGTGATGCGCCGTTCGATCCACTCGACGCCGTGGCGCAATGTTTCCACGATGATCAGATAGATGATCGCCGCCCAGATATACGACTGAAAGTCGAAGGTGCGCGCATAGGTGAGCCGGGTGATGCCCATCAAATCGTAGACCGTGATGATGGCGACGATTGCCGAGCCCTTGATCATCAGGATGATCTCGTTGCCATACGGGCGCAACGCGACGATCAGCGCCTGCGGCAGGATGATCTTCCACATCGTCTGCAGTTTGTGCAGGCCGAGCGAGGCGGCACCTTCCCACTGGCCCCTCGGCACGCTCTCGATTGCGCCACGCAAAATCTCGGCCTGGTACGCGGCCGTATTCAGCGAAAAGGCGAAGATCGCGCAGTTGAACGCTTCGCGGAAGAAGCCCCACAGTCCGACCATCTCGAGCTCCGGCCGGAAGGAGCCGACCCCATAGTAGACCAGGAAGGTCTGCGCCAACAGCGGCGTGCCGCGAAAGAAATAGACATAGGCATAGGCGAACCCCGAAAGGATCGGGTTCTTCGACATGCGTGCATAGGCGATCGGCACCGACAGGATCGCGCCAAGCACAATCGAGATGGCAACCAGCAACAGGGTGATGCCGAGGCCGGATATGTAGCCGGGTGCATATTTCTGGAAGAACTCCGGGTTCCACGCAGCGACCAGGTAGACGACCATGCCAATGCCGAGAGCGATCCACAGGCCGACCAGGACATGGCCGAGGATGCGTTGGCGCGACCAGCCGCGTGCGGGCGGCGGCGGCCGGTCGACCTTCAGCGTGTCGGTGGCAAGGCTCATCTCTTGACCTCGCTGCCGCCGACCGCTCGTTCGATCGCCTTGATGCCGAAGGAGGAGACGATCGCCAGCAGGAGATAGATGAGGCCGGCAAAACCGTAAAACAGGAAGGCATGCTTGGTGACGCGCGCGGCAACCCCGCTCTGCCGGAGGATCTCGTTGAGGCCGACGGCCGAGACGAGCGCGGTGTCCTTGAGCAGGATAAGCCAGAGATTGGCAAGTCCGGGCAACGCGATGCGGATCAACTGCGGCAGCACGATCAGCCGCATCGTCTGGCCGCTGGACAGGCCAACCGAATAGCCTCCCTCATATTGCCCTTTTGGAATGGCGCGGAAGGCGGATAAAAACACCTCGCTGGAATAAGAGGAAAAAATGAAGCAGAGCGCGATCATGCCGGCGACGAAGCTGTTGACGTCGGCGGAGGTGCCGGGGCTCACCAGCCGGACAATGTACTGCAGGATCAATGGGATGCCGAAGAAGATCAGAAACAGGGTGAGCAGCTCGGGTATTCCGCGAAAAATCGTGGTGTAGATGTTCCCGGCCAGTCTCAGCGACGGCTCTTCCGACTGTTTGGCCAGCGCCACGAAAAAGCCGAGCGTCAGCCCGAAGGGCAGAGTGGCCAGCGCAAGACATACTGTGACAAACACACCCGCGGCGATGTCGTCGAGCCAGCCTTCGGGTCCCCAACTGAGAAGCGTCAGTGCGCTCTGCATCCGCCTGCCTGTTCTCCTTAAGGCTCTTTGAGACCCGTGCCGCGTCACCCCTCGTGCGCGGCATCCTTATAAGAACGGCGGGAATCTCCCGCCGTTCACGTCCTCCTATGTCGGTCGATCAGGACTCGCCGCCATAAACGTCATATTTGAAGTATTTGTCGTTGATTTCCTTGTACTTTCCGTTTGCTCGGATGGCGTCGATCGCCGCATTGAACTGGTTGACCAGATCGGTCTCGCCCTTGCGCACGGCAATGCCGGCGCCCGGACCGTGGATTTCGATAACCGGCTTGATTGTGCCGACCAGCTTGCAGCAGGCGCCGTCCGGCGAATCCAGCCATTGCTGCAGCACGACGATGTCGTCATTGGCGGCATCGAGCCGGCCATTGGCCAGATCGAGCTGGTATTCCTGTGCGGTCGGGTACGGCTTGACGGTGCTGTCGGCATAAGTCTTGGTCGAATAGTTGAAATGCGTGGTGGACGCCTGCACGCCGATCGTCTTGCCGGCCAAATCTTCCTTGGTGACACCCTTGATGTCGGTGTCCTTGGGGGCGGCGATCGCCGGCGGCGTATTGTAATATTTGTGGGTGAAGTCGACCTTCTCGGCGCGTTCCGGCGTGATCGACATCGACGCGACGATGGCGTCGAACTTGCCTGCCTGAAGGGCGGGAATGATGCCGTCCCAGTCCTGCGCGACAAAGGTGCACTTCACCTTCATCTCGTCGCAGAGCGCCTTGGCAATGTCGATATCGAAGCCTACGAGCTGGCCGTCGGCTGTCAGATTGTTGAATGGGGGATAGGCTCCCTCGGTGCCGATCCTCAAGGTCTTTTCCTGGGCCTGGGCAACGCCAAGCGTCAGCAGCGCAGCCGAAGCGGCAAGCGCGATACGCAGTGCAATACGCATAATGGTCCTCTCTGTTGGTCCCGGCCGTCGTTCCCGAACGGCTCTGTGGGCGGTGCTTTTGACCGCCCGCTGATGCGATACTCCCATTCTTTCCCAAGAAAAAGCAACTGCAAAACCGTCGCTTGAGGGAAGGTCATGTTCAGAAAGCGATGACGCTGGGTCAGACGCCTAAATTGGAAAGCAAGTGGGCGGAAACTGTCTTCTGCCGCATTTTCAGCGCGACAGGCTTGTGGCGCGCTCGATGAAGTCAGCTATCGAATTCGTGTCGTCGAGATCGAAGGCCGGCAGGTCTTCGCCGACAATGGGGAAGTCGGAGGCGATGGCGACAATGTGTGGATCGCCTGCCGAGAGCGGTGTCCGGTCCTTGGCCTCGAGCCGTCGCGTCTCGATTTTCTTGTGCGCTTCGCGCTTGTAACCCTCGACCAACACGATGTCGCACGGTGCCAGCCGTGACAGGATCGCGTCCAGCGTCGGCTCGTCCTCGCCGCGCAATTCGTGCATCAGCGCCCAGCGCCTGCCCGACACGACCGCGACCTCCATCGCTCCCGCCTGCCGGTGGCGAAAGCTGTCCGCTCCGGGTTTGTCGATGTCGAAATCATGATGGGCGTGTTTTACCGTCGACACTTTCCAGCCGCGCCGGACGAGTTCGGCTACCAGCTTTTCGGTCAATGTCGTCTTGCCGGAGTTCTTCCAGCCGGTGATGCCGAAAATACGTCTTTTCATGGCTCGATGCTCTGCAACAGATGCACGGCCTGGGCAAGGTCGTCGGGAGTGTTGATGTTGAAGAACGGATCGATCTCGGCCCCGCCGGATTTCAGGATGGGAAATTCCACCTCGACAAAACCGTGCCGGTCGATGAACGCCGCAACGCGCCGGTTGTCTTCCTCGACGAGAAATTGTCGCAAGACCTGATCTAACCCTAGCGGCCAGAGTGCAAAGGTCGGATGCCGTTTGCCGCCGGAACAGGCGACCGCAATCGAGCCGGGGCGTTCGTCGGCTGCCGCGAGCAGCCGCTCGACCATATCCCTGGGCAGGAAAGGCGTATCGCCGGCAGCCGTGACCAGCGCCTGGCAGGTCGTGTCGGAAGCCCATTCGAGGCCGGTCAGGATCCCGGCAAGCGGCCCGGCATAACCTTTGACAGTGTCGGCAAGCCCCGGAAGCCCCGTCGCGGCAAACCGTGCCGGATCGCCATTGGCGTTTAGCGCAAGCGGTCCAACCTGCGGGCCAAGGCGCGAAACGACACGGTCGAGCAGGGTGCCGTCGCCAAGCGCAAGCAGCGTCTTGTCGCCGCCGCCCATCCGGCTCGACCTGCCGCCGGCCAGAATGATCCCTGCAATATGTCGGCCCATGGTTTGCTGCCTAGACCCAAAATCCAGTTTTCAAATCAGACAGTCGTCGACAGTCACTCTATATGCCGTCCGGCGCCATGTCCGGTCCAGTGCTTTCGGCGGCTGTTTTTCGCCGTCCAACGATCCGTTCGCGGTAGAGTGCATAGAGGCCTGACGCGATGATGATCGTGGCACCGAGGATCATCGGCAGATCGGGGACATCGCCGAAGATCGTGAAGCCAAGCAAGATCGACCAGAGCAGGGCGGTGTAGCGAAACGGCGCGATGAAGGAGATATCGCCCACCCGCATCGCCGTGATGATGAAGTGATAGCCGATGAGCACGAGCACCGCCGCCAACGCCAGGAACGCCGTGCTTTGTCCTGTCATCGGTTTCCAGCCGCCCATCGGCGAAAGCAGTGCCGCGCCCAGAAACGTCATGGCAAGGGCGGTGGCGCTCGACACCAGCAATGTCGGAATTGCCTGCGGTATCCGCTTGGTAGCGAGATCGCGCACCGCGCAGCATGCGACGCTGGCCAGCGCCAGCAGTGAAAAGACGCTGAACCCTTCGAAGCCGGGCCGCACGATGATCAGCACGCCGGCAAAACCGGCGGCAATGGCCAGCCAGCGCCGCCAGCCGACGCCCTCGTTGAACACAAGCGCGGCGCCCATCGTCACCGCCAGCGGCAGCGCCTGCAGCACGGCGGAGACATTGGCGATCGGAAGATGTGCCAGAGCAACCAGGAACGACACGGTGGCGCCGGCCTCGCCGGCGACGCGCAGCGCAACGGTCGGCTGCAGCATCGAACCGGGCCGGGCAAGCGCGCCCCGTTGCCACGCAAGCAGGCCAACGAAAAGCGAAGCGAAGGCGCCGCGGATCAGCATGACCTGCGCCATGTTCATCGATTCCGATAAGAATTTGGTGATCGCGTCGTTGAGAGTGAAACCAGCCATGGCCACCATCATGAACAACGCGCCGCGGAGGTTTGGCGAAAGAGGCAAGGCGATTACCGGGTGAGTCCTGCAGCAAGCGTCTAGCAGGCACCCACAAGACAGCAACGTCAAAGGGCTGGGCCACAGCCTTTCTGTGGCCCGTGACATCTGCCGCGCAAGAGCGGCAGGGCTTATTTGGGCGTCAGTACCTCGGTGCCGTTGCCTTCCTTGCCGGCAATCGTCCACAGGCCATGCAGCGAGCCGTCTTCCTGCACTTTGTAGACGACTAGACCGACCGCCTTGCCCATGACATAGCCGGCGGAGAAGGCATCGTCGTTGCGCATGCAGATACCGTCCGAGGACGAGCCGCCTGTCTCCCAATGGATCGTGCAGGTCGTCTCGCTGGTCAGCGTGATCGTCGCGTCGCCACCATAGGACGACCCATCGAAATTGGTGCCGGCCACGGCATAGGTGCCGCCGATCGACTGAGCCGCCGCGGGCAGGGCCGCGAGGCTGAGCAATGCAAGAGAAAGAATGAGTTTGCGCATATCGTATTCCCCCACTGGGCGAAGAACCGCTCCAGAGCAGAGGCTAGGCCCGAATGGGCTTGCGGTAAATCCGGTGACCGTTTGCGGACAAGACCTTTTCTGGGTGTGACCCCAAAAAAGGTGCCGTTCTAAAGGATGGGTTCGGAGGGCAAATTTATCACACTGCGGCTCGAGGAAAATTTTTCGATGAGATCAAATTTGCTCGGCAAGATTCACCAAATTGGTCATTGTAAGCTTTTGATCGTGTTGGGGAGATGGTCCATGATGAATGCACGAGGCAATGCGGACTGGCTTGGCACAGGCAGCAGGCGGCATGTTTCGTCGGCTTTCCGGTTCTCTTCTGCCCTGGCGGTTATCCTCATGGCGATAGCGCCTGCGTTCGCCGATAACGGTGCTTCGGCGTCGGCAGTCGAACGGATGTCCACGCCGGGTCACGAAGCGGATGAGCTCGCTCGCCGCGTCGGGAAATGGTCCGTCGTCAACACGATCTGGCCAACGCCCGGCGCCCAGCCGATCGTGATGACGGGGCTGGTGGCCGAGCGCACGATGATCGGTCCCTTCATGCAGGAGGTGATGCGCCCGGCGCCCGGGTCGAAAATGCCGGACTTCCAGCGGATAGCCTATTTGAGCTATGACCGGGTGGAGGGCCGCTGGAAGTATGTCTCCATGGACACCCGTTTCCCGGCAGGGATCATGCCCGCCTGGAGTTTTGGTGGCGAGGAGGACGGCAAGATTTCACTGCTGTTCCAGCCGCTTGGTTTCGTCGGCTTCGGCCCTGAGGTCGAAGGGCGGTTCACGGCCTCCGATTTCGTCATTTCCAGGGACGGCGACAATCACGAAGTGGCCGAGCAACATTTCCTCCAGGCCAATGGCAGCGGCAAAAAATGGCTTGCCGTACGATATGACTACACGCGCCAACAACCGTGACTCGCTAGCAAAAACAATAGGCTGCCAATAAGTTCTGACGTCGCCGGATGCTCACGGTCCCCTGAGGCTGCCGGCGATCGCATCGACGAGCGGGTCGTATTTCGATTTCAGGGCTGGCGGGTAGTCGATCCAGACCGTGCGGATGACACCGTCTTTTCCGAACAGGCGGCGTTCATAGAAGATGTTCCCGCCTTTGATGCCCGACAGCACCGCCCAGTCCTTGCCGGTCTTGCTGTAGGTGATCCTGTAGCCAGGTTCCTTGCTGGCCCTCTCGGCGGAGACGAAGGCTGTAGGGGTGTCATCATCGATGTTGAGGATACCCGAACAGATCAGGCTGGCGCCATCGGCAGTGAGCCATTGTTGTCCATCGCCATTGTCCGGCTCGGGCTGGCGAAGAGTGAAGATTTCATCCGGAAAGGTGCAGATGGTACCGAAGCGCTCGTTCGTGTAGGTAAATGGCGCGGCAACTGCCGTGGTCCCCGCCATCACTCCGAAAAACGTCAGGACTGCAAAAAACCGCTGCACGCTTTGCCTCGCGCCGATACCAAGGCGATTATTCTTGCACGAAATCGGCGAAAAATTAGCCGCCGGTGACGCTCATATGCCGCGACACCGACGGACGGTTGGTGCGGCGATCGATGATGAAGTCGTGGCCTTTGGGCTTGCGGCCGATTGCTTCGTCGATGGCATCGGCGACCAGCTCGTTGCCTTCCGACGCACGCAGCGGCGCGCGCAGGTCGGCCGCATCTTCCTGGCCGAGGCACATGTAAAGGGTGCCGGTGCAGGTCAGCCGGACCCGGTTACAGCTTTCGCAGAAATTATGCGTCATCGGCGTGATGAAGCCCAGCCGTCCGCCGGTCTCGGCGACTTGGACATAGCGGGCCGGGCCACCGGTCTTGTAGGGAATGTCGCCTAGCGTGAACTGGCGTTCGAGAGCCGCGCGCAACAGCGACAGCGGCAAATACTGGTCGGTGCGGTCGGCGTCGATCTCGCCCATCGGCATGGTTTCGATGACCGTCAGATCCATGCCGCGGCCATGCGCCCAGCGCAGCATTTCCGGCAATTCGGCGTCATTGAAGTCCTTCAACGCCACGGCGTTGAGCTTTACCTTTAGCCCGGCCGCCTGCGCGGCGTCGATGCCGTCCATGACCTTGTCCAGATTGCCCCAGCGGGTGATCTGGCGGAATTTGGCGGCATCGAGGGTATCGAGCGAGACGTTAATGCGCTTGACGCCGCAGTCGGCGAGCTCGGTGGCAAAGCGGGAAAGCTGCGATCCGTTGGTGGTCAGCGTCAGCTCTTCCAGTGCACCACTCTCGAGATGCCGCGAAAGCTGGCGTACCAGGTGCATGATGTTCTTGCGCACAAGCGGCTCACCGCCGGTGAGGCGGAGCTTGCGCACACCCTTTTCGATGAAGACCGTGCAGAGCCGGTCGAGCTCTTCCAGCGACAGCAGGTCCTTCTTCGGCAGGAACGTCATGTCCTCGGCCATGCAATAGGTGCAGCGGAAATCGCAGCGGTCGGTGACCGATACGCGCAGGTAGGTGATCGTGCGACCGAAAGGATCGATCATATCCATGCTTGTGCGCTTCCCGTGGCCGTGAACGGCTTCGTTATATATGGCTATGTGATACGAGCCAACGTGGCATTCAAGATAGAAGCTCGCGATCTTCGGTAACATTCCGACGCCGACAGATCATGTCGGAACTTTCCATGCGGCCTTTTCCCTTGACGCGAAGCGGCGTAGGGAAGGGCAGTTCTCCGCAGGATCCACCACCATGACAGCGCCAAAAGAACTCAGGGTCTCGAAGGACCGCAAGCTGCTTTCCGTCACCTTTCCGGGCCATCAGCCGTTCGAATTGTCGGCCGAGCTGCTGCGTGTCGCCTCGCCATCGGCCGAGGTGCAGGGCCATTCGCCCGAACAGCGCGTCACCGTTCCCGGCAAGCGCAATGTAGCGATTCTGAAGATCGAGCCGGTCGGCAATTATGCCGTGCGCATCACCTTCGACGATTTCCACGACACCGGCATCTTCACCTGGAATTACCTGCATACGCTGGGTCATGAGAAGGATGCACGCTGGGCCGCCTATCTCGCCGAACTGGAAGAGAAGGGGCTGAGCCGCGACCGTTGAATGGATCCCGCAGGACTCTCAGGTCAACGCAGGATCGCCAGTATCTCGCTGGTGTCGTGATAAAACGGCGTGCCTTCGATCAGCCGGTCATCCTTGAAGCGCAAGACTTCGGCAAACGGCTGTTTGATGGTTGCACCATTGGCCCGCGATGTCAGCGAAAGCGAGCAGCTCATGAACACCGTGTCATCGTTTTGGGCGACCTGAAGGTCCTCCACCGCCACGTCGCTCCAGATTTCCCGCATTTTGCGGAAAAGGGCGCCAACGCCGTCGAGGCCGCTCCAGTCACCGGCATAGGGCAGGGAGCGCGGCTCATGCACGACAATCTCGGTATGAAATGCGCCGGCAAGCACATCGAGGCTCTCCGACCCTGATTGCAGGAAACGCATTTCAACATTGAACATGTTTTCAATAAGTTCCATGGCGGTGCGTCGCCGGTCGAGCGGTTTATCCATTTTGACCTCCGTATCCGTTGGCACGATCATGCAGGTAAAGCGGTTTGCCCTTGTTTGCGTTGCCGCGACACCCGTTTCCTGATGACCGGCAAACGGGCACTTGTCGTGAAAACGTCATCCATCTGGAGTAGCGCCGGCAAAGCTTTGGAGACGAAAACATGTCCATGATCACCAGCATCGAACAGCTTGAAGCGCTCTATGGCCTGCCCGGCGAGGCATCGGTGGTCAAGGAACTCGACCAGCTGATTCGCGAATACGCAGCTATCATCGAGGCTTCGCCGTTTGCCGCGCTCGCAACCTGCGGGCCAGAAGGGCTGGACTGCTCGCCGCGCGGCGATCTCGCCGGCTTCGTCCGCATCCACGATCCGAAAACGCTGATGATGCCGGACCGGCGCGGCAACAACCGTGCCGATTCGCTAAGGAACATCCTTCGCGATCCGCGCGTCGCGCTTCTGTTCCTCGTGCCGGGTTCCGGCACGACACTGCGCGTCAATGGCCGCGCCCACATCACCACCGATACCGGGCTCTGCGCCTCGTTCGCCGTCGAGGGCAAGCCGGCGCGCTCGGTGACGGTCATCGAGATCGATGCGGTTTATTTCCAGTGCGCCCGCGCCATCCACCGATCGGAACTGTGGAATCCGGCAAGGCATGTCGACCCGAGATCGCTGCCGACTCCCGGCCAAATCCTGGAAATCACCAGCCGCAAGAACATTGACGGCGAGGTCTACGACAAGGAATGGCCCGAGCGCGCGAAAAAATCGATGTGGTGAAGCATTTGGTGGTGGAGCACTGGGCTGTCAGGCGGTCTTCAAAACCTCGGCAACCCTACGCATCTGTTCGCCGATCATGTCACATTGTTCCGGCGTCGACTGGCTCATCGCCTTCTCGATCAGCGCCATATGGACCTTCAGCGCCTGCATCAGCAGTGCCTCGCCGGCCTCTGTCAACGTCAGCCTCAGCACGCGCTTGTCCTTCTCGTCGCCCTCGCGGCGCAGCAGGCCACGGGTCTCCAGCTGAGGCAAAAGCATGGTGATGTTGGAGCGACCGACCAGCAGCCGACGAGCAAGGTCGTGCTGCGACATGCCGGGATGACGGTAGAGGTTCATCAGCACGTCGAGCTGCGCCGGCTTCAGGTCGAGCGGCGCAAGCTTCACCGCCAGGGTGCGTTCCACCACATGGCAGGCGCGCGCCACCGCGACCCAGTTGCGAAAACGCGGGTTGTCCCAGGGCAGGTCTTGCTTAATGTTCATGTTTGAACTATTATGTTCATGCTTGAACCAATGAATGGATCGCCACTATGGCATCATTTGGACTGAAGGTCATCCGCGGCACGTTCGGCGTGGCTGAGCATGTGGCACCGCGACTCACCGGGCGTGCTGCATTCGAGCTGTTCTGCCGCACGCCGCACGAGAAGAGCTTGAGCAAAGGCGAGCGCCGCGCAATTGATCGCGCCGCCGATTTCATGACCCAGGCACGCCATCACCGGCTAAAGACCAGAACCGGCTGCGTCATGGTGCATGAATTCCGGCCCGAGCCGGGCAGGGCGACTGCCGGCACCGTGCTCGTCATCCATGGTTGGCGTTCGCGCACCGAATACATGCGCACGCTGATCGAAGCCTATCGCGATGCCGGCTACAAGGTGGTCTCGCTCGATCTGCCGGGCCACGGCCAGTCGCAGGGCCGCCGGCTTACCCTGGTCAGTGCGGTCGATGCGGCACG
This sequence comes from Mesorhizobium sp. M0185, assembly GCF_040322175.1. Lineage (NCBI taxonomy): Bacteria > Pseudomonadati > Pseudomonadota > Alphaproteobacteria > Hyphomicrobiales > Phyllobacteriaceae > Mesorhizobium > Mesorhizobium sp. M0185. Next base: position 266,713 of record NZ_JAMYSY010000003.1, read on the forward strand.
GGTTGCCGGCGAATGGTTCGGGCCGTTCGCGGCCATTGTCGGCCATTCCTTCGGTGGTGCCGTTGCCGCCAACGCCGTCGCCGGTTCGATCAGGAACATCCCGCGATTGGCGGCCGGGCGGCTGGTGCTTATCGCTGCGCCGAGCTCGCTGCCGGCAATCTTTGCTGATTTCAGTCGCATGCTGAATGTCGGCTCGCGCTCGCAGGCCGCCATGGCCGACCGGGTCGAGCGCATCGCCGGCCGGCCGTTGCACGAGTTCACCGGTGACCGCCAGCTCGCAAGCACGCCGCTGCCGACGCTGGTGATCCACGCGCCGGACGACCGCGAAGTGTCCGCCGAGCATGCAAGGCTCTACACGCGCGCCGGAGACCATGTGCGGCTTTACTGGGCCGACGGGCTCGGCCACCGCCGCATTCTCGCCGACAGGGGTGTGGTGGAGCGTGCCGTTGGCTTCGTTGCCGGCAGGCTGGAGCCGTCTCTGCAGTGACCTGAATATCGTTCTTGTCAGCCGGGTTCGACCGTCACGCCGCCCCGGTGCTGGCCATCGCTATCCAAGCTGCCATTGCCCCGGCCACCGTCGCCAGAAGAGCCGAGCGCGACGCGCCGTCGCGCGCCTGGATCGACATGCCGTGCTGCACGGTCGCGTAGAAGGTCGCGGCCGTACCGCAGTCGAAATCGGCCGGCAACTCTCCCTCGGCCACGCCACGCTCGAGCCGTCTCAGCAAGGCTTCGCGGTTTTCGGCGCGGCGACGGCGCAGATCATCGCAGATGGCGCCGCGGCTTGAATCCTGGTGCAAAGCGCCGAGCGCGATCAGGCAGCCTTGCGGGCGACCGGTCTGTGAATAGGCCCTGGCAGTCTGCCGCAGGAACCGTTCGACGGCCTGGCGCGCGGTCGGCGCCTTTTCCAGCGCGGACCAGATCTCGGTTCCCTCGACCCGCGTGTAAAGCTCGGTTGCCTCGAGAAACAGCGCTTCCTTGCTGGCGAAGGCGGCATAGAGGCTGGGTGAGTTGATGCCCATTGCAGCGGTCAGGTCGCTTATCGACGCGCCCTCATAACCCTTGGCCCAAAACACTTCCATTGCGCGCCGCAAGGCGGCGGCTCGATCGAAGGTGCGGGGGCGGCCTCGTTCCGGCATGGCATCCTTTCTGTATTGATCGATACATAATTCGGTTGACGTGGTTCAGCAAGGCTGGCAGATATTTATGTATCAATCACTACAAAATGGAGAAGCAGGTGTCATCCAAAAGATTGAACGGCAAGGCCGCCCTCGTCACCGGCGGCAGCCGCGGCATTGGTGCGGCGATCGCAAGAAGGCTCGCGGCCGACGGCGCAGGCGTGGCGATCACCTATGTGAATGGCGAGGAAGGGGCGCGTGCGGTGGTCAGGGAAATCGAGGCGGGCGGCGGCCGGGCCTTTGCCATCAAGGCCGACAATCGCGATGCTGGGGCGATCGAGGCGGCGGTCGATGAGGCAGCAACAGCCTTCGGACGGCTCGACATCCTGGTCAACAGCGCCGGCATCTGGCGCGCTGCGCCGATCGATGCCCTGTCGCTTGCCGATTTCGACGAGACGATGGAGGTCAACCTTAGAGCCCCGTTCGTCGCCGCCAAGGCGGCAGCAGCGCATATGGGCGAGGGTGGCCGGATCATCTCGATCGGCAGCAATCTGGCCGAGCGTGCCACGGACGCCGGCCTGAGCGCCTACTCGGCCAGCAAGGCTGCCTTGGTTGGCCTGACCAAGGCCTTTGCACGCGATCTCGGTCCGCGCGGAATCACCGCCAATGTCGTCCATCCGGGGTCGACCGATACCGACATGAATCCGGCAGCCGGCCCGCACGCCGAGCATCAGCGTCAGAGGATGGCGATGCCTCGCTTCGGCACGGCCGACGAGATCGCCGGCATGGTCGCCTGGCTTGCCGGCCCCGAAGGGCGCTTCGTGACAGGCGCTGCATTGACCATCGACGGCGGCGCCAACGCTTGAGGCTTGGCTCACGGGCACTACCATTGGTCGGGAGCGACGGTGGATTCGCTCCCCCGTCACGACGTTGTGAAACCGTTCTGCAACAGACGTTCCGAAATTTATGAAAGCTTAACGAAATCAGTATGAATCAGTGTAGTCACGCCTTACATCCGCCATGGGGTGGGCGAGATCGTGAAAGCGGTGCGGAACGGGATCCGGTTCAACCGGAGCGGGTGATCCATGAAACTCCTTGGAAACAAAGCAACCGTGCTGCCGTTTGCGGTGGCCGCGGCAATGCTGGCCTTCGGGGCGCCGAAGGCTGAAGCGCAAGGGTTCTTCGACATGCTTTTCGGCGGCGGCGTCAAACACGCACCGCCGAAAGGTAACTTTCCGCCGCCACCGTCAAAATACAAGCCGAAGCCCAGGGCGCCGGCCGCTTCCGGTGGTGGGGGCGGTGGTGGTGCGCAAATCAGCGGCCCGTCCTATTATACCTACAAGAGCGATCCGCTGGTGCGCGTCGATTTTTCGGCACTGTCGGCAGCGCCTGAACCAGCAACGCCTCAGGACGCTGCTTTCGAGCCGGCGGCAACCGGGGCTGCATTCCGCGAAGCCATTGCCGGTCTCGACGGCTATGATCTCTACGCCGAGAAGGACATCGCCAAGGCGCTGATCGCCTATTACTCGGCCAATCCGGATTTCATCTGGGTGACGGGAACCAGTCCCAGCAGCCGTGCCCAGGATGCCGTGCGGGTGCTGGGCGAGGCCGCGAGCTACGGCCTGACGCCCGCCGACTACACCGTCGAAGTTCCGGCAGCAGGCACATCGGCGGGCAATGTCGATGAACGCCTGAAAGAGCTGGTCCGCTTCGAGATGGCGCTGTCGGCGCGTGTCCTGCGCTACGCCCGTGACGCACAAAGCGGCCGCGTCGATCCCAACCGCATGACCGGCTACTACGATTTTCCGCCGAAGCCGCTCGACATGGAAGGGGTGCTGACGACGCTGGCCCATACCCAGCAAGTGCGCACTTATCTCGAATCACGGCACCCACAGAATTCCGAGTATCAGGCGCTGCGCGTCGAACTGGAAGCGCTCCAGGCCAGCGCCGAAGACGAAATCACCATTGATCCCAATCTGCTGTTGAAGCCGGGGCAGACCAGCCCCGAGCTGCCGAAGCTTTTGACAAAGATCGCGCGCAATCTCGATGACGAGATGGGCGGCGCCTATGGCGAGGTCCTGGCGAGGCTCGCTACCAGCGAGGTCTACGATCCGGAGCTGGTGCCGGTGATCAAGGCGGTGCAGAAACGGGCCGGCATGAAAGGCGACGGCGTCATCGGCCCGCGTACCGTTGCATCGTTGGCCGGAACGTCCAAGGCCGACAAAATTCAGAAGGTTCGGGTTGCGCTCGAAGAGTTGCGCTGGTTGCCATCCGACCTTGGCAGCCCGCGCGTCTTCATCAACCAGCCGGCTTTCACCGCGAGCTATATCGATGATGGCGAGGAGAAGCTGAAGACCCGCGCCGTGGTTGGCAGGTCCACCAACCAGACTGCTTTCTTCTATGACCAGATAGAGCAGGTCGACTTCCATCCCTATTGGGGCGTGCCGCAGTCGATCCTGGTCAACGAGATGCTGCCGCGGCTGCGCCGGGATCCTGGCTATCTCGACCGCGCCGGCTACGAGGTGGTCAATGCCCGCGGCAAGCGCATTCCCTCGTCCTCGGTCAATTGGGGCGCCTACGGCGCAAAGATACCCTACGGCGTGCGCCAGCTGCCCAGCGAGGCCAATGCGCTGGGCGAGCTGAAGATACTGTTCCCCAACAAGCATGCAATCTACATGCACGATACGCCGCAGAAGTCGTTTTTCCAGCGCGACATGCGTGCGCTCAGCCATGGCTGCGTTCGCTTGCAGGATCCGCGCGGCATGGCCGCTGCCGTGCTCGGCACCTCGGTCGACTACATCGAGGACAAACTGAAACACGGACATTCGACCGAGGACGTGACACGCAAGATCCCGGTCTATGTCGCCTATTTCACCGCATGGCCGGACCTGTCCGGCAAGGTCGAATACTTCAACGACGTCTACGGCCGCGATACAAGGCTGCAGCAGGCGCTCGACAGCACGGAAGCGGTGCGTTCGCCGGCAAGCTGACGAATGCGGTTCTAGCGCTGAAACAGTGGACGCCGGAAACCGGCATCGCGTCCGGCGATGAGCCAATAGACCAAGCCCGCGACAACGCCTGCGGCGGCAATGATGCCGATATCGGCCCAGCGCTCCGGGTTCGTGTCATCCGGTACACTGGGCCAGATCAAGGCGAAGCCGCCAACCGCGGCCGCCGCGCCGAAGACCATATGCAGCCAAAAACTGCGCAGCGAGAAAAACTCGGCAATCAGTGCGAAGATCAGCGTCTGCAGGCCGGTCAGCACGATCGTCAGAAAATAGATGAACATGCCGAGCGGCGGCAACAGCAGCACCGCAACGGGGGTGACGCCCATGACGTCGAAATAATTCGGCGCATTTGGCAGCGAACTCAGCCCGCCATAGATCGCCGCCACCGCGATCAGCCCAACCAGTACCGCTATGAAATAACCCGCGAGCATCATCAGAAAGCGCTTCAATACGTGCTTTACCGTCTCCATGCCCACCCCCGCGCGCAATGATAGCACCCAGTCAGCCATCAAAGTCATATCTACGCAAGGGTGTGCCGAAGACCGGGTGCCTCCGGGCGCGCCTTTTTCGAATGCTAACCTTTGCAGGCAGCGACTATTTCGGCGCGGCTGTCACCGGATCGTAGGTGATTTCGACTTTCGCCTTGTCGCTCGTGTAATAAATGACGGTGTAGCCATCGCTGTCCCAATCGATTTCCTTGATGTAGCGGAAGTCGTCGCGCTGCTCGACCTTGGCGATGATTTCCGACAGCTTCTTGGCATTCTGCGGCGGCACCGGATTTTCGTCCGCGGCAAAGGCCGGTCCGCCGACAAGCAGCACGGCGGCCGCCAAAACAAGTCTGGACATGGCTTTCCCTCACATCTCGATCAGCAGAAACTCACGTCCATGCAGGTTTGTTCCGGGATCGCGGAGGGTTGCGCTACAAGGAGGCGCCGGCCGTACCTGATTTATCGCCGCCGAAACAACACGGCGACTGCTTAAAATCATGATGCGTCGCCTCAACATCGCGGCCGTAATAGTGCCGGTGGTCATTCGGGGGTCTACATGCAAATGCGTCATGCCATCATATTTGTACTTTTCCGGCCATTTCGATGCCTGTCCAGAAAGCCGAGGCGCTGGAACCTGAACGCTATACGGTCTATTGCGCCGACGACCGCATCGAGGTTTCGTTCTGGGATATCGAGCAGATGAAGGTGCGGGCCGGCTCCAACGTTTGCCAGTTCCAGAGCTATACGAGCTACGGCAGCGCCTTGAATTTCGCCCAAAAGAATTTTGGCGGCGAGGGGGCGACCTGCAGCTGCTAGCCGTTCTGGCTTGGAATTGATTCAGGAAAGCAGATGGTGGGCGATGCAGGGATTGAACCTCCGATCCCACCCGTGTGAAGGGTGTGAAACTGGGTTTAAGCAACTCTTGCTTCCCAAGCGCGACCGGTACAAATTACAGTCGAGGGGGAAAGATATGCGTCAGCTAGTTCTTGCAGGTTTTTCCGCACTTGTTTGCCTTGGCCCAGCGGCCGCTCAGCAGAATGACTGCCAGGGCGATACGCGGCAAGAACATCATCCGGGAAACTTCAATTTTGTTACCAGCTCCTGGGTTGAGGATGCGGGCAACCGGAAGCGCTATGTCTCGTGTGTGGCCAATCTCGATGCAGGCAGTGACCTCCTAGTGCACTGGTTTATTCCAGGTCCTTACAAGGAGTACGTGCCTTCAAATAGGGCCAAACCAACGCACCGCCTCCGGGACGATTTGAACCCGCGCCCGATACAGGGCTGTCTTCAGTATGGAGGGCTACAGGAGACGGTTTTCGCCGATTTCCTTGGTACAGCTGAGGACAATGATCGCAACAAAATGGGGGACTGCGAGCACCAGGCCGCCGAGTACAAAGAGGCGTCCGCTGGCGTCCAAGGTTTACCCTCGGAAGGATATTCCGATCAGGTTGTGGTTTATTTCCCGAGCGACGTTAACAAGCCGCGCGACACCATGCTAGAACTCACAGGCCAGATAGGGCTGTCCGTCGATGGCGATGTCTATCGAAGCTACTTCAAATACTTCGTCCAGCGCCTCGAAGGACGACCTGACGGTAAGATTGAGAACGTGCGAGTGGAACCACGATTTCCTGTAGGCGGCGATTTTTTTCATCCGGCTTTCGTTAAGTTCAATGAAAACGGTCCCGTCCAACTGACGGAAAAAGGCTCAATCGACTTTTTGGTGTCCGGTAGCCGGGAAAGTAATTGGCGCTCGGTCGAGGCTTACTACCAATTTTTGGATACGGAGAGCCGGGTGTTGGCGGTCGTCCCAATACCGCTGCTACAAGAAGTGACTAAATGACCATCAAAGGTGTCTTTGAGGTTATAGGAGGGATGACGCCAAGCCTCGTCGCCGGATATGTGGCTGATTGGCAGAAGCTGTTCAGCAAGACGCTGATCACGCGACCCGGCGCTCCACCGGAGATCGAACGCACCGGCATCGCCGTGGGTTGCTTTCTTGCTGTTGTATGCTGCCTGCTTTTCCGCAGCCTGCGGCCTCGAACGCAGATTACGACCGCGATCATTTTTCTCGTGTTCAGTGTGTTGCTCGGCTTCTTTTGCTTGTGGCTTCGCCAGAAATATGAATTCCCGATGCCAAAAAAACCTCAAGAGGCCATGCGCGCGGCTTGGGACCTATCGTCCTGGGTTTTCATCGTCGCTGTCGTCCAGACTATTCTATTCGGCACACTGTATGCCCTATCAACCTGGGGGCGTCCGAAACCCTAAAATGATCGACGGGAAATGATCCGGTCCCAGCGCACCCGCCCGCCGTCCAATGAAACGACCACAAGCGCGAGTCCAGTAGCAAAATCTGTCGTCAATTCTGACGACGCATTCCAGCGAGCTAGGGTGTGGTAGAGGCATTCCGTGAAACGTTGGTACTTACAGGAAGTACTGGTGTCGGGTCTGGGTTCAGCTCTTGCCACACCGTAATGCCGGCTTGAATAAGCGCTACGATTACAAGTGCAAGAGTCAACCGCCCAAGCATGTCCTGCTGGCGAACCATGTCCCGGTGACGCTGCTCCTGCTCCTCGTATGCGTTGAGCGTCGCGAGGGCTGGAGGGCGCATCTTGTAGTAAGCGCCGTCTCTTGCGAGATCGCCTGAGGCGACAAGAGAATCCAATACGAGTGAGTAGTACTCTCCCGTTTCCTTTTCGTCGGGGTGGAACACAAATCGGCTCGTGTACATGATGTCCATCAAACCCACCGGCGAAACTGCAAAGTCGGGCCTCCTGATGGTCTTCTGCAGAAAGACTTGTAACACCCTCATCCGATCGGCCCGCGTCAGTGGCCGACGGTTGAACGAGCGCTGGAGGAGCTTATTCCATGCGTAAACCCGGAAGGGGTAAAAGCTCGATAAGGCAAAAAAGAACCAGAACGGGCCGCCATATGTGAGAGTGTGGCCGCGGTAGTAGTGCCGAAATGAGGTGTTGAACTTCCTCAATTCGGAGTTGAGCAGACTCCGCGGTTCGCCATCAGCGTGGTTGGTTTCAAACCAAAGCCCACCAACCCCGCCATAGTCGGCGTCCTGAACAATGTAGCGGCGCTTCCCTTCGGCATCGCGAAGATAGATGAAAAAATAGTTGGGATCAGGGGGATCATCGTCGAACATCGACTGCTTGACCGGCGGCTTGCGTCGCAGCGCCCAGTGGATTGCGGCCCGTGCAAGGAAAGGTCTCGGCATGATATATCCCCCGGAGCCATCGTAAGACAAAGGCGAGACATGCGCGAGCGGTCCTAATCCAAGTTACGCTCTGGCCGCATGTATTTGTCGAACAGCCGCGTATGACGGTCCGGATGCGGTGGCGGCATTCGCGCCCGCTTCCAAATCGATCGCTGCCAGCCCGGCCGATGTCGGCCGGCGAGGGGCGCACAAAAACGCAGGCGTTGCCGAGGCAAGTTGTACGGAAGTTGTGCGGAAGGAAATCGGATGATCGGCAAGTACTTGAAAAGATGGTGGGCGATGCAGGGATTGAACCTGCGACCCCACCCGTGTGAAGGGTGTGCTCTCCCGCTGAGCTAATCGCCCGCTCGTTGCCCGAAGGCCAAGCGCGCCGCGATATAAGGGAGGCCGGCCTGCTAAGTCAACCACTTGTCGGTCGGCATTTGGCGGTCCGCCCGATGGGCGGCTTTCAGCCCTCTGCCGCGGCCATCAGCCCTTGTACCAGATCGAGCGTCAGCGAATCGAAATGCGAGATCACCGCCGACGGTTCGAACTCTCGCACATGACGGTCGGTGTAGCCGAAATCGACTGCCACCACCGGAATCCCGGCGGCCTTTGCCGTGTCGATGTCGGTCTGCGAATCACCGACCATCAGTGCACGGTGCGGGTCGCCGCCGGCGCGCGCGATGGTCAGCGTGAGATGGCGCGGGTCTGGCTTGCGGAACGGAAAACTGTCCTGGCCGCAGATCGCCGCGAAATGCCTGGTCATGCCGAGCGCCTCGATCAGCGCCACCGAATTGGCCTCGTATTTATTGGTGCAGATGGCCAGCAGGTAGCCGGCCGCCTCGAACCGCGCGATCGCCCCGGGGACGCCGGGATAGGGGCGCGATTTGCCGGGGATGTTAACGGTGTAATGGTCCAGAAACAGCTTGAGCAGGCGATCGTGCTCCTCCACTGCCAGCGACCTGTGCTGCGCTGCGTGGGCGCGCTCGATCATCACCCGGCCGCCATGGCCAACGAAGCGCCTGAAGCCGGCTTCGTCGACGGCCGCGAGCTGGCTGGCGGCAAGGCTGTGGTTGAGACTGTCGAGCAGGTCCGGCGCCGTGTCGATCAGCGTCCCGTCGAGGTCGAACACGATGATCGGTCGGGTCATGGCCTGTCCTGTGACAATTTGATTGCCGGCAGGCGATAAACGCTGCGGCCCGTTCAGGCAAGCCGGCTTATCCACCGCGGGCAAGGTCCTTTGACCAGCCCGGCAAAAATGCTACGAGCGCCGAAACAAATCTCGGGACCCGGCATGGATGCGAGGCAATTGAAGGTTGAGGCCGCGCGGGCAGCGCTTGCCCATGTCACGGATGGCATGCGGCTCGGCATCGGCACCGGCACCACAGCGGACGAGTTCGTACGGCTGCTCGCCGACAAGGTCGCCACCGGCCTGACTGTCATCGGCGTTCCGACCTCGGAGCGCACCGCCGTCCTTTGCAGCGAGCTTGGTGTGCCGCTGTCGACCCTTGAGGAAACGCCCGAGCTCGACCTCACCATCGACGGCGCCGACGAGATCGATCCGGCGCTGACATTGGTCAAGGGCGGCGGCGGCGCGCTGCTGCGCGAAAAGATCGTCGCGGCGGCCTCCGCCCGCATGATCGTCATCGCCGACAGCTCCAAGATGGTCGAGATGATCGGCCGTTTTCCGCTGCCCATCGAAGTCAACCGGTTTGGCCTGCGCGCCACCGAAATTGCGGTCGGCGCGGCGGCTGCAAACCTTGGCCTTTCCGGCCCTGTTACATTGAGGATGACGGGGACCCAGCCATTTGTTACAGACGGCGGCCATTTTATCCTCGATGCATCTTTTGGCCGCATTCCGGATACAAGAGCGCTTTCGAATGCTCTCCACGCCATTCCGGGCGTGGTCGAGCATGGTCTTTTCATCGGGCTGGCATCAACGGCCATCATAGCCGGCGGCGACGGCATCCAAACCGTCCATGCCGCCCGAAAATCAGGGAGTTTTACCGATCATGATGTTGCATAACCGGGTTGGCCGCTTTTTTGCCATTCTGGCGGCCTCGGCCGTTTTCGCGTTTTCGTCGCCTGCGTTTTCGCAGGACGTCACCGATGCGCATTTGAAGGCGGCGCGCGCCGCCGTCGCGGCGATCCATGCGACGGATACGTTCGACAGCATCCTGCCGCAAGCGGCCGCGGCACTGGAGCAGCAGCTGATTCAGAAGAACCCGGATATGCAGGAACTGATCGCCAAGACGATCAACGAGAAGGCGATGGCCTTGGCATCGCGCCGCGCCGACCTGGAAAAGGAAGCGGCGCTCGCCTATGCAAAGGTATTCTCGGAAAAGGAACTCAATGAAATCGCCGCCTTTTACAATTCCGATTCCGGCAAGAAGCTGCTCGACAACGGCCCGATCGTGACGCGCGAACTGGTGAAGGCTGCCGAGATCTGGCAGAACGGCCTGGCTCGCGATCTCGCCCAGCAGGTCGGCGAGACCCTGGGTGCAGCGGCGAATGCCAAGGCGCCGGCTGCACCTGCCGACGGTACCGCTCCGGCCGATGGCGCAGCTCCCGCGGACGCTACACCGAATTGATTGCGGACTTCCGAGCCGCCTGACCGCCACTGGACCAAAAGCCCGGCAAGTCCGGGCTTTTCTTTTGATAGTCGGCAGCCTACCTGTCTCGGGGTTTGAGGGGCAAGGAGTTCAGCCATGGCCGGTTACGACTACGATCTTTTCGTCATCGGCGGCGGCTCCGGCGGGGTGAGGGCGGCGCGCGTCGCGGCCGCACTCGGCAAGCGTGTCGGCATTGCCGAGGAATACCGCTATGGCGGCACATGCGTGATCCGTGGCTGCGTGCCGAAGAAGCTCTATGTCTACGCCTCGCAATTCCCCGAGCATTTCGCCGACGCCGCCGGTTATGGCTGGACGGTGCCTGAGGCGCGTTTCGACTGGCAGACGCTGGTCGCCAACAAGGACCGCGAAATCAGCCGGCTGGAGGCCATCTACAAGAAGAACGTGCAGGGCGCCGGCGGCGAGGTCTTTCATTCGCGCGCCACCCTGGTCGATCGGCATGTGGTGCATCTTCTCGGTGAGGATCGCACCGTTACCGCCGACCAGATCCTGATCGCTACCGGCGGGCGACCGGCGCCGCATCCGGCATTGCCCGGCCATGAGCACTGCATCTTTTCCAACGAGGCCTTCGACCTCAAGGAACTGCCGAAGGCAATCATGATCGAGGGCGGCGGCTATATCGCCGTCGAATTCGCCAACATCTTTCACGGCCTCGGCGTCGACACGACGCTGGTCTACCGCGGCAAGGAGATCCTCAGCCGTTTCGACATGGACCTCAGACGCATGCTGCACGACACGATGGAAAAGAAAGGGATAAAAATCCTCTGCCACGCCGTGTCCGAGTGGGTCAGGAAGCGGCCTGACGGCCGGCTCGACGCGCTTGTCACCGGCGGCACGGTGCTGACGGGCGACCAGGTCATGCTCGCCATCGGCCGCATTCCCAATACCGAGAACATGGGCCTGGAAGGCGTCGGCATCGAGATGACCAAAACCGGGGCAATCCACGTCGACGAATACTCCCGCACGAACATCGACAACATCTGGGCAATCGGTGACGTCACCCATCGCGTGCAATTGACGCCGGTGGCAATCCACGAGGCGATGTGCTTCGTCGAGACCGCCTTCAAGGACAAGCCGACGGCGCCCGACCATGACACGATCGCTACCGCAGTCTTTTCGCAGCCCGAGATCGGTACGGTCGGCCTGTCGGAGGATGAGGCGGCAAAGCGCTTTTCGAATGTTGAAATCTACCGCGCCACCTTCCGGCCGATGCGGCACACACTTTCCGGCCGCGACGAAAAGATGCTGATGAAGCTGGTCGTCGATGGCGCCTCGAAAAGGGTCCTCGGCGCCCACATTCTCGGGCCGGATGCCGGCGAAATGGCGCAGCTTCTCGGCATACCGCTGAAGGCCGGCCTGACCAAGGATGATTTCGATCGCACCATGGCGGTGCATCCGACCGCCGCGGAAGAACTCGTCACCATGTACAAGCCGACTTACCGGGTGAGAGATGGTGAGCGCGTCTGACGCGACGACAACCCATCGCGGCAACGAAATTGCCGCGATGGCAGTGCGTGCGTTTTCTTACAGCAACGTTCCGCGCAGGATCACCAGCGCCACAGAAAAATAGATCACCAGCCCGGTGACGTCGACCAGCGTGGCGACGAACGGGGCCGATGCGCTGGCCGGGTCGAAGCCCATGCGCTTCAGGGCGAACGGCAGCATCGATCCAGACAACGAGCCGAAGGTGACGATGCCAACCAGCGTGGCGCCGATGGTCATTGCGATCAGCGGCCAGTGCGGGCCGTAGTCGTAGAAGCCGAGATACTGCCAGAGCGCGATGCGGCAGACGCCGACCACGCCAAGAACCGAGCCAAGCACCAGGCCGGTGGGCAGCTCGCGCAATGCCACCCGCCACCAGTCGCCAAGGCCGATCTCGCGCAGCGCCAGCGCCCGGATGACGAGCGAGGTCGCCTGCGAGCCGGAATTGCCGCCGGAGCTCATGATCAATGGAATAAATAACGTCAGCACGATCGCCTTTTCCAGCTCGCCCTCGTAGCTCTGCATCGCGTTTGCGGTCAGCATCTCGCTGATAAACAGCGCGCACAGCCAGCCGGCGCGTTTCTGGATCATCGCCAGAAAGCCCATCTTCATATAGGGCTCGTCGAGAGCCTCCATGCCGCCGAAACGATGCACATCCTCCGTCGTTTCGTCGATCATCGTGTCGATAATATCGTCGATGGTAACGATGCCGAGCAGTTTGCCGTTGTCCACGACCGGAACGGCGAGCAGATCATATTTCGAGATCAACTGAGCAACCTTTTCACTATCGGTCAGCGGTGAAACGGTGATAGGCGCACGATCCGGCGCGATTGCCATGATCAGCTCGTCGGGCCCGCCAGCGATAAGTCGACGCAGGCTGGTCGAGCGCAACAGGACATGCGTTTGCGGATCGACGATGTAGATCGCGTAGACGGTTTCGCGCGTCCGCTCCACCTTGCGGATATAATCCAGCGTGCGGGCCACGCTCCAGTCCGGCGGCACGCTGACATATTCGGTCGTCATGAGCGAGGCGGCGCTGCCTTCGGGATAGCCGAGAATGGCAAGCAGCGTCGCGCGCAGCGGTGGCGCCAGGCCACCAAGCAGTTCGGAACGAGCCGGCTCGTTCAGATCGCGCAGTATGTCGGCGGCGCGGTCGACCGACATGGCGGCAAGCAGTCTGCCTGCCTTGATGCGGGGCAGCGCCTCGACCAGTTCGGATGCGCCGTCGAGTTCAGGCTGGTCGAAGATCTCGACCAGCCGCTCGAACGGCACTTCGCAAAGCAGCTCCGATGCCGTCTCGCGGGGCTCCTGGTTCAAGGCCTCGACGATGTCGGCGACGTGTTCGTTGGCAAGTACGCGAGCGATGGCGATGGCATCGCCGCCCGCGACAGGGGAAAACTCGTTCATGGCTCACTCCTTGCCGTCCGGCAGGACGTGAGCCTGTCAGGCCACGTCAAGCGGACGGCGGTTGCGTTCGACTGTGACTGTCGCCAGGCATGGCGCGGTGACCTTTCTGCTCGCGGGTTCGAGTTGAGATTCTGCAAGCCGGCGCAACATAGGAGCGCGCCTTGCCGAGTCAATCGCGAGAGCGGGTTAAAACGGCGGCAAACCGGCGGATCGCGAGACTGTGATCGGGCGACGTGGCAGGCTGGCTGGACGCTGGCAATGGTGCCCGCGGCTATCTCTGCTTCAGCCGGCGGGGAAAGCGCAGCCATTTGTCCTCGGCCGGCCGTGTCGGCTGCGTGAGGATGGTGGTGAGCTCGACCGGCAAGCTCGGAACCAGCGGCTTCTTGGTAGCGACGCCGTCGGCGATCGCAACCACGCTGTGGTAGAATTCGGTGCCCGCGAGCGATCTCGGCGGCGTCGCCTCATGCATGATCGAGATCACCGTTGCATCAGGGCAATTGTCCTTGATCGCCTGATGGAAGGCGATCCGTCCTTCGGGATCGAGCGCGCCGGTGGCTTCATCGAGGAACAGCAATCCCGGCTGCTGCAGCACGATGCGGGCGACAACCAGCTTCTGCTTCTGCCCACCCGAGAGAACCTGATCCCAGATCTTTCCTTCACGGCTCTCATCAGCCAGATGCTCGATGAAGTCGCCGAGACCGGCCTTGTGCAGGGCGGATGCGACCTGCACGTCGGCGTAATCATGCTCGGAACCGGGCAGGCAGACCAGTTGCTTCAGCGAAACCTGCTGCAGCTTCACCTCCTGAGCGGCGTAGAAACTCCTGACCCCTTCCGGGAAGACGATGGTGCCGCGGCCATAAGGCCACAGGCCGTTGATCGCCTTGATCAGCGAGGTCTTGCCGCAACCGGATTCGCCCTTGAGGAAAGTCCACTCGCCACGCCGGAAGCGCAAGTTCGCGGCACTCAGGAAGGGCGTTGCGTCCTCGCCCTGATGCGCCAGTTCGAGCTTCTGGATGGTCAGGCCGAACACCGGGTTCTGGTGGTCGTAGCGGAACTCGGATCGGCCGGTCTGCTGATAGAATTCCTGCGGGTGCTGGACGTTTTCGATTGCCTGCGCCAATTCGATGACGCGCTGGCTGTTGGCGCGCAAGGTGGCGATCTCCGGCATCACATGGATGAACCACGAACAGTTGCTGATCAGCTTATCGACCTGGCCGGAAGCTGTCAGATAACCCTTGAGGTCGAGGCCGTTGTGGATGAAGGGCACCAGCCCGGGCCCGAAAGCGACAATCTTGGCACCGATGAAATTATAGATCAGCTCGAACGAGGTGTAGCCGGTATTGACGATGTTCAGTCTGGCCCAGGTACGGTCAATGTCTGCATAACGCTGGCTGTGTACAGTCTTCTGCACATTCTCGCCCTGCGATGCGGCGACATGAAAACTGCGGCGCAGGAACGTGATCAACTCGCTGCGGTAATTGCCTTCGGCCTGCTGCATTCTGACGTTTAGCCACTCCAGCATTCGGCCGAGTTTCAACGCGATCCAGGTGTTGAACGGCACATAGACAGCGATTGCCAGGAGAGCAAGGACGGCGCTGCCGTAGCTGCCGAGAAACTCCAGCCCCTTCACCTCGACAGAGTTTTTCAGCAATTCGCCGCCGAGAAAGTAGAACGAAGCGAAGACGCCTAGCACACCCGAAGCAAGCCCGATGGCTCCACCGGTCATGGCCTTGATGGATTCCTGCACGCGCTGGTCGATATTGTCGGGAGCTGCATTCCCGGAAGAGCCATGCTGGGCATGGAAATGCGAATGATTGGAGTCGAGCAAGGCCTCGTTGAATCGGCTATCCAGCCAGCCACGCCATTTGCGATGCAATGTCTTGGAAACAAGGTTGCGAATGCCGGCAATAACCAAGTCCTTGAGCACGACCAGCAGCACCAGCCAACCGGCGTTGGTCAGTATTGTCTTAAGTGGCGTCGTGTTCGCGGCATCGTGGAAAAAAGCGATCGAAGCCGCCAGCTCGGCCCCAGCCACCGTAAACCAGACGTCGGCTTTGCTGGACAGCGCGATGATCAGCGCGATCACCAGCGTCAGCGTCCAGGCTTCCCTCCAGCGGTCCGAGAACCAGTAGACCCGCATCAGCCCCCAGAAGCTGCGCATCGAAGATACGGGCGTCAGGGGCGACTGCCTTGCGGCACCGCGGAGCCATTTTTCCGATATTGAATGTCGCGTTGGTCTATCGACCCGAATCACTATCCCGCCCAAACGATTTTTCTTTTGTTACGGACAGTAACACCAATTGATCATTTTCCATTAGCTTTTCACCAGTCGCAGGTGGCTTAGCTTGCCGGCCGTTGCAGTGGAGCAACAGAATGAATGATCACGGCGCTGTGCCGTCACGTTTCGAAGGGCGGAATACCAACGCAATTTCAAATAGTTACTTGCCTGCGCCCGAGCAAGTAGAGATCTTCCCCAAGGGAAGGTCTTCACACAGCTTTGTGAACATAGAAGCGCCTTCCAGCGGCCGATCTTCACAGCCTGAACCGCCTTCACGGCCAGTCCGGCCTCGTCGGCGGGCAGGACGTGACCGTATGATTCGTGTTTGAAGCCGCCTTGTCAGGAACCCGTAATCGGCCAAGAAATGACTTGCCGACACAGTCCAGGATGAAGATCAATATCAGTTAGCCAGTGCCTTTTTAAGAGCGCGCACAAACCGCGTTTGACAAACACGCGCTTCGGATCGAACCTGCCGGACGCATCCAGGTTTGAACCGGGGGGAAGTTCGCCATGCTTGCACGGACATTGTTTGTGGCGATGCTCGCGATGTTTGCCTGGCTGCCGCAAACATATGCCGGCAGCCAGACCGTTCCCGCAAACGCCGAGGGACAGATCGAGTTCAACACGCCGTCCGGCAATATTGGCTGCATCTACACGCCAAACGGCGGCACCAGCACCTACGAGCCGCAGGATGGCGGACCGGAGTTGAGCTGTTCGCGCGTCGAGCCCAGCTACGTCACCGTCATCCTCGGCCCGAAAGGTCCGGCGACGCTGATCAAGAATCCGGGCGAGCAAGGCTGCTGCGGCGACGTCACCACGCTGGCGTACGGCAACAGCTGGAGCAAGGGGCCGTTTTCCTGCCAGTCATCCGCCAAGGGATTGACCTGCACCGGCAAGCATGGCCATGGCTTTTTCGTCAGCAAGGCCAAGGTGACGGTGAAATAGGAAATAGTCCGACTCAGTTCGCCGTCTCCAGTTCGCCGCGTGCCTTGGCCGCGGCGACCTGGCGGAGTGCATCGGCGAGCGTATCGGCGTCCTGGGCACCCATCACCGCATATTTGCCTTCAAGCAGAAAGCACGGCACACCCGATACGCCCATGCGCGAAGCGGTGGCGATTTCGGTGCGCACCGCCTCGACATCGGCGTCGGTCGGCAGAAGCGTTTCGACCACGGACGCATCCATGCCGGCCTCGCGGGCGGCTTCGATCAGCACGGCATGATCGCCGAGATTGGCGCCTTCCTCGAAATTCAGCTGGAACAGCCGGCGCACCAGCCGGTTCTGAATGGCCTCGCCGGCCGTGCCGGCCCAGCGAATGAGACGGTGCGCATCCAGCGTATTGGGCGCGACCTTGATGGCGTCGAATGCGAAGGAGATGCCTTCAGCCTCGCCCAGCGGTTCGATCCGGGCATGGATTTCGCGGATGCGATGCTCGCTGCCGAATTTCGCCACCATATAGTCGCGGCGGTTCTTGCCTTCGGGCGGGATTGTTGGGTCGAGTTGGAAGGGCCGCCAGCGTATGTGAACGTCGATATCGACGGCGGCAATCGCCTTGTCGAGCCGTTTCTGGCCGATAAAGCACCAGGGACACACGACGTCGGAGACCACATCGACGGTAATCGAGCTCTCGTCGTTCATCTTGATCTCCTGTTGTGAAGAGGTCACTTCGGTTTGCGCCACCAGGTCGGCAACTGATAACCGTACATGGGCGTCTTTTGCGGATGTTCCAGATAGTTCCAATAAGCGAGCCATTGCTGGTTGTTGTGCTGCGTCGGCACCATGTAATTGCCGGAGATCAGCAGCCGGTCGAGAACGCGGACGGCCGCTACATAGTCCTCCTTCGAACGAGCTCTCAGCATCGCCTCGATCGCCGCATCCACTGCGGGGTCGGCGACACCCGCCAGGTTGAACGAGCCTTCGGCCTTGGCGGCAGCGGATCCCCAGCGCCCGGTTTGCTCGATACCGGGCGACAGCGAGTTGTTGAAACCGGTCGAGCCGACCAGCACCTCGAAATCGAAACGCTGCTTGCGCGACTGGATCTGATCACCGTCGAGGCTGCGGATGCCGACATCGATGCCGAGCTTCTCAAGGGTGCGCTGATAGATAGCGGCAAGTCGCTCTTCGTCCTGCGAGGCGGTCAGGATCTCGAAACCGAACGGCTTTCCCTCGGGATCGAGCATCGCGCCGTCCTGCACCGTATAGCCCGCGCTCTTCAGCAGCTCGAATGCCGCCTTCAGCACCTTGCGGTCCTGGCCGGAGCCGTCGGTAACGGGCGGCCTGTAGGTGCCGTCCATGACATCTGCGGGCACGCGGCCGGGGTAGGGGGCCAGCAGGGCCTTTTCCTTTTCGCTGGCCGGGTGGCCGAGCGCGGACAGCTCGGAATTCTGCCAAAAGCTCATCGTGCGCGTGTATTTGCCGCCGAACAGATTCTTGTTGGCCCATTCGAAATCGTAGAGCATGCCGAGCGCGCGCCGCACGACCGGATTGGAAAATTTCGGCAGCCGCGTGTTAAACAGGAAACCGTTGACCACCGGCGGAATGCCGGTATCGAAAGTTTCGGCGATGACCTCGCCCCTGTGGAAGGCCGGAAAATCGAGATCGCGCTCGCGTTTGACCGGGTCGCTGTCGTCGTCGATGGCGCAGATGCCTTTCTTGAACGCTTCCTGCTTGGCGTTGGCGTTGAGGAAATATTCGATGGTGATCTGGTCGTAATTGTCGAAGCCGCGCTTGGACGGCACGTCCTTGCCCCAATAGTCCGGATTGCGCTTGAACACGATGCGCTGACCGGGCACGACTTGCGCCACCGTGTAAGGCCCGCTGCCGATCACAGGCTTTAGCGTCGTCCTGTCGAAGGTGTCCTTGTTGAAGGCGTGTTTCGGGATGATCGGCGTCAGCGCAATGATCAGGGGAAATTCGCGGTCCGCCTTGTCGTTGAAGGTGAAGCGCACACTGCGGTCGCCGGTCTTTTCGAGCTTGGCAATCGCTTTCATTCGCTGGCTGTAAGGTGGGCGGCCCTTCTCGGTGAAGACGTCATAGGTAAACAACACGTCTTCCGGCGTCACCGGCTCGCCGTCCGACCATTTGGCGTTGGGATCGAGGTGGAATTCGATGCTCTTGCGCTCGGGATCCATGTCGGCGGTATCGGCGAGCAGGCCGTAGAGACTGAAGGCCTCGTCGTAGTTGCGCTGCATCAACGGCTCGAAGACAAGATTGCCAAAGGCTTGATCCATCATGCCGCGCGCGGTGGTGCGCAGGCTTCTCAGGATGAACGGATTGAGATTGTCGAAGCTGCCGACGACGCAAT